>NZ_JBHJRC010000038.1:0-39147 GCF_042261735.1 Kitasatospora sp. NPDC056327
GCGGCGGACAGCCGCCGCCCCCGGCCCGACGCCACTGTCTTCCCCTCGTAGAGACATCGAGGAGCTGCACCATGTCCAGCGCAACGGCCGACGCACGGCCCGAACACCGGAACCCGGTCGGGTGGCTCCGGCGGAGCCTCCGCGAATTCCGCCGCACCAGGCCCTTCTGGGGCGGCCTGCTGGCCATGATCGCCGGCCTCCCCATCCTGTACTTCCCCTACGCCCACCTGTCGCTGGGCGGTGTCACCATCGCCATGTCGACCACGGCGGGCGCCGGCTCGCTGATCATCGGTGTGCTGCTGATCATCCTCGGGCTCACCGCCTGGTTCCAGCCCGCCGTGCGGATCTTCGCGGGGGTGGCCACCACGCTGCTCACCCTGGTCTCGATCCCGGTCTCCAACCTGGGCGGCTTCGGCCTGGCACTGCTGCCGGGGCTGGTCGGCGGCGGACTGATGATGTCCTGGGCCCACCTGCCCGAGCCGGAGGCGGGCGGGGCGGAGGGCGCGGCGCCGGCCGTCCCGGAGTCCTCCGAGCGGTCCGTCGAGTCGCCCGCCGAGCCCGGGCCGGCCACCGACCCGGCCACCGAGCGGCTGCCGGCCGTGGCCGCCGCCGGTGAGCCGGCGGTCGACCCGGCCCGGGCCCCCGACGGCGCGGCCCTGCCGGCACAGCAGTCCGAAGAGCCCCGGGAGGTCCGGTGAGCGACCCGCGCGAGGAGCCGTCGGCGCGGCGCGCCCCCCGGCACGCGGCTCCCCGGACGCCGGTGGGGGTCCGGCTGCGCGGCCGGGCGCTGGCGATGGCCGCCGTGCCGACCGCGCTGCTGATGGCCGCCGCCTACACGCCGAACCCGGCGATCGCCGAGTCCACGGCGGGCAAGCCGTGCGTCACCGCGCCGGACGCCGTGCCGCAGCAGCGCGGGGCCGCCGAGACGCCGGTGCCCCGGAGCGAACTGCCGCCGCCGCTCCCCGGGCCGTCGGTCCCGCTCCCCGGGGGCCCGGCGCCGACGGACACCCCGGATCCCGGGGCTCCGGCCACCGGGAGCCCGGCCGCGACGACCGCACCGGCCGCGACCACCGCTCCGGCCGCGACCGTACCGACGGCCACGACCACGACGAAGGCCCCCTCCCCGGCGGCCCCCGGCGGCGTCGTCCCGGCGGGCCTCGCCGACGACCTCCTCGGCGGCATCACCGACCTGTTCCGCCCGGCGGGCCCCGCCGCCGCGAGCCCGTCCGCCGCAGCGCCGACCGGGGCGCCCGCCCCCTCCCCGGCGGCCCCGGCGCCCACCACCGGGGCCCCGGCCGCGCCCGCCACCGGCGCGCCCGCGCCGTCCGGCTCCGCGCCCACCGCCCACGCCCCGGGAACGGCCGCCCCGACGGCCCCGGACCCGTCCGGCCCGTCCTCCGCCCCCTCGGCCACGCAACCGTCGGCCACGCAACCGCCGGCGACGAGACCGCCGGTGACGAAGCCGGCCGACCCGAAGCCGTCCGGCACCGGGTCGGCGGCCGCGAAGCCCGCCCCCACGGGCGGCGCCTCCACCGCACCGTCCACCCGGGCGACCCCGTCCAAGGACCCGAACTGCCTGGTCGACACCAAGGCCCTGGCCCCGAACGGCGGCCCGGCCGACAACCCGGTCCTCGTCCCGGACCAGAACTGGACCCTGCGGACCAGCCGGCTGGCGCTGAACCACGCCGTGCTGCTCGGCGTGGTCGACGTCCGGACCCCCACCGGCACCAAGCGGGTGCTGAAGTTCGAGGTGGAGAGCGTCGACATCGAGAACCTGCACATGACGACGCTGCAGGGCAACGGCCGGACGTTCCACGTCAAGGGCGCCCCCGGCTCGGTCTCCACGATGCGCCAGGGGCCGGTGATCATGTACGTCGAGCGGCTCTCCGGCCACCTCTCCAAGGTGCTCGGCCTGCCGGTCCCGATCGACCTGGGCGAGCTCACCCTCACCCCCGACGGTCCGCTGCCGCAGTGGCTCTACGACCTGATCGGCCGGCTCCAGGTGCCGCTGTGGATCGAGCTGACCGGGGTGACGGCGATCCAGTCGGGCCAGTTCGGCGGCACCCTGAAGATCCCCGGCATGAAGCTCTTCAACGACGAGCAGCCCTACCCGGGGAACGCCTGACCCCCGGGGACGCGAACGCCCGCGGGGCGGCCCCTCCACCGGGAGGGACCGCCCCGCGGGCGGGTGCCGCGCCGCCTACGCGTTGCGGGTGCCCAGGTGGTGCACCTGGACCATGTTGGTGTTGCCGGGGACGCCGGGCGGCGAGCCGGCGGTGACGATGACGGTGTCGCCCTCGCCCAGCTCGCCGATGCGCAGCAGCTCGCGGTCGACCTGGGCGACCATCTCGTCGGTGGTCTCCACCTGCTCGGTCACGTGGGCCTCGACGCCCCAGCTCAGCGAGAGCTGGTTGCGGGTGGCGTGGTCCGGCGTGAACGCGATCACCGGGATCGGCGAGCGGTAGCGGGAGAGCCGGCGGGCGGTGTCACCGGACTTGGTGAACGCGACCAGCGCCTTGCCGTTGAGGAAGTCGCCCAGCTCGCACGCGGCGCGGGCGATCGAGCCGCCCTGGGTGCGCGGCTTGCGGCCCGGGTTGAGCGGCTGCAGGCCCTGGGAGACCAGCTCCTCCTCGGCCTTCTCGCAGATCCGGCTCATGGTGCGGACGGTCTCGACCGGGTACTTGCCGACGCTGGACTCGGCGGACAGCATGACCGCGTCGGTGCCGTCCAGGATGGCGTTGGCGACGTCGGAGACCTCGGCGCGGGTCGGGCGCGAGGCGTGGATCATCGACTCCATCATCTGGGTGGCGACGATGACCGGCTTGGCGTTCCGGCGGGCCAGGGTGATCAGCTGCTTCTGCACCAGCGGCACCCGCTCCAGCGGGTACTCGACGGCCAGGTCGCCGCGGGCCACCATGATCGCGTCGAAGGCGAGGACGATCTCCTCCATCGCCTCGACGGCCTGCGGCTTCTCGATCTTGGCGATGACCGGCACCCGGATGCCGACCTCGTCCATGACCTCGTGGACGTCCTTGATGTCCGCGGCGTTGCGGACGAAGGAGAGGGCGACCATGTCGACGCCCAGGCGCAGGGCGAAGCGGAGGTCGTCCTTGTCCTTCTCGGACAGCGCGGGCACGTTGACGGCCGCGCCGGGCAGGTTGATGCCCTTGTTGTTCGAGAGCACGCCGCCCTCGACGACTACGGTCCTCACCCGCGGGCCGTCGACGCTGACGACCTCCAGGGCGATGACGCCGTCGTTGATCAGGACCGGGTCGCCGGGCTTCACGTCGCCGGGCAGGCCCTTGTAGGTGGTCCCGCAGATGTGCTGGTCACCGGGGACGTCCTCGGTGGTGATGGTGAACTCGTCGCCGTTGTCGACGGTCACCGGGCCGTTGGCGAAGGTCGCCAGACGGATCTTGGGGCCCTGGAGGTCGGCCAGGACGCCGATGGTCCGGCCGGTGTCCTCGGAGACCTGGCGGACCTTGCGGTACCGCTCCTCGTGGTCCGCGTGGGTACCGTGGCTCATGTTCAGGCGGGCGACGTTCATGCCCGCTTCGACGATGGCCTTCAGCTGTTCGTAGGAGTCCGTCGCGGGACCCAGGGTGCAGACAATTTTCGCTCGGCGCATATCGATCAGTCTATCCGTTCGTGTTATGGGTGCATTAGGCCCGAATGGAGAGGAATCGCCGACGAAGGAGTCCGCGGATCGAGACGACGGGGGGTCAGTTTTCGGACGTCCGGTGCACCAGTGCGAAGGCCTGCCGGGCGATCTCCAGCTCCTCGTCGGTCGGCACGACGGCGACCGTCACCCGGGCGCTGCCCCCCGACGGGAGCAGCGCGGGGGAGATGATCCTCGGCTCGCGCGAGCGTACCGAGTTGAGCTCCGGGTCGACGGCGATGCCCAGCTCCTCCAGCCCGGCCGTGACCGCCGCCCGAACCGGCGCCGCGTTCTCGCCGACGCCGGCGGTGAAGGCGATCGCGTCGACCCGGCCGAGCACCGCGTAGTACCCGCCGATGTACTTGCGCACCCGGTGGACGTAGGCGTCGAAGGCCAGCCGCGCGTCCGCGTCGCCCTCCTCGGCGCGGCGCATGATCTCGCGCATGTCGTTGTCGCCGCAGAGTCCCAGCAGTCCGCTGCGGCGGTTGAGCAGGTCGTCGATCTCGTCGACCGAGAGCCCGCCGACCCGGTGCAGGTGGAACACCACGCCCGCGTCGATGTCACCCGAACGAGTGCCCATGACCAGGCCCTCCAGCGGGGTCAGGCCCATCGAGGTGTCGACGCAGCGCCCGCCGCTCACCGCGGACGCCGAGGCGCCGTTGCCCAGGTGCAGCACGATCACGTTGACCTCGGCCGGGTCCTTGCCCAGCAGCCGCGCGGTGGCCCGCGAGACGTACTGGTGCGAGGTGCCGTGGAAGCCGTAGCGGCGGACCCGGTGCTCGTCGGCGACGGCCCGGTCGATCGCGTACCGGGCGGCGTACTCGGGCATCGAGGCGTGGAAGGCGGTGTCGAAGACGGCCACCTGCGGCAGGTCCGGCCGCAGCGCGCGGGCCACCTCGATGCCGGTGATGTTGGCCGGATTGTGGAGCGGTGCCACCGGGATCAGCCGGCGGATCTCCTTGAGCACGTCGTCGGTGATCACGGTCGGCTCGGTGAACCGCAGCCCGCCGTGCACCACCCGGTGGCCGATCGCGGCCAGCTCGGGCGAGTCCAGCCCGAGCCCGTCGGCGTCCAGCTCCTCGGAGACCGCCTTGAGGGCCGCGCCGTGGTCGGGGAAGGCCTGGACGCTCTCCCGCTCCCCGCCGCCGCGCGGCGCGTGCACCAGCCGGCCGCCGGTCCCGCCGATCCGCTCGACCAGCCCGGAGGCCAGCCGGTCGCCGTCCAGCATGTCGATCAGCTGGTACTTCACCGACGAGGATCCGGCGTTCAGCACCAGAACCCGGGTTCCCGCCCTCATGCGGACCCCTCCTTGCGCTCCTGCGACTGGATGGCGGTGATCGCCACCGTGTTGACGATGTCCTGCACCAGCGCGCCGCGCGACAGGTCGTTGACCGGCTTGCGCAGCCCCTGGAGCACCGGTCCGACGGCGACCGCCCCGGCCGAGCGCTGGACGGCCTTGTAGGTGTTGTTGCCGGTGTTGAGGTCCGGGAAGATCAGCACGGTCGCCCGCCCGGCCACCGGCGAGCCCGGCAGCTTGGTCGCCGCGACGTGGGTGTCCACCGCCGCGTCGTACTGGATCGGCCCCTCGACCAGGATGTCCGGGCGCAGCTCGCGGACCAGTTCGGTGGCCTTGCGGACCTTGTCGACGTCCGCGCCGGAGCCGGAGGTGCCGGTCGAGTAGGAGAGCATCGCGACCCGCGGCTCGACGCCGAACTGGGCGGCGGTGGCGGCCGACTGGATGGCGATGTCGGCGAGCTGCTGGGCGTCCGGGTCCGGGTTGACCGCGCAGTCGCCGTACACCAGCACCTTGTCCGCCAGGCACATGAAGAAGACGCTGGAGACGATGGACGCGCCCGGCGAGGTCTTGATCACCTCGAAGGCGGGCCGGATGGTGGCGGCGGTGGAGTGCACCGCGCCGGAGACCATGCCGTCGGCGATGCCCTCCTGGACCATCAGGGTGCCGAAGTAGGACACGTCGGTGACCACGTCCAGCGCCAGCTCGACGGTCATGCCCTTGTGCGCCCGCAGCTTCGTGTACAGCTCGGCGAACTGGCGGCGCAGCGGACTGGTGGCCGGATCGACGATCCGCACCTGGGCGCGGTCGGCGGCCGGGCTCTCGGCCGGCAGGTCGATGCTCAGGCCCGCGGCCTTGCGGCGGACGGCGTCCACCTCGCCGAGCAGCGTGAGGTCGCAGATGTTGCGGCGCAGCAGGATCTCGGCGGCGCGCAGCACCCGCTCCTCGGTGCCCTCCGGCAGCACCACGTGCCGGCGGGCGCCCCGGGCCCGTTCCAGCAGCTCGTGCTCGAACATCATCGGGGTCACCCGCTCGGACCGGCCGACCTCGATCCGGTTGGTCAGCTCGGCGGTGTCGACGTGCAGTTCGAACAGGCCGAGGGCGATCTCGGCCTTCCGGGGGCTGGCCGCCGAGAGCCTGCCCTCCAGGTGGGTCAGCGCGGCGGCGGTCAGCCAGCTGCCCTCCGGGACGACCGCCACCGGGGTGCCGGGGGCGAGCCGGGCGGCCAGCGCCATCACGTTGGGGCCGGGGTGCTGGCCGAGGGTGAGCAGCACCCCGGCGATCGGCGGGGCGCCGGCGGAGTGCGCGGCCAGCGCGCCGATCACCAGGTCGGCGCGGTCCCCGGGGGTGACCACCAGCGCGCCCTCGGTCAGCGCGTCCAGGAAGGTCGGCAGCATGGCGCCGCCGAAGACGAAGCCGCGGACGTCCCGGGCCAGGCCGGCCGCGTCGCCGATCAGCACCTCGGCGCCGGTCGCCTCGACCAGCTGGGCGACGGTCGGCGCGGCCAGCGCCGGCTCCTCGGGGACGACGTAGGCCGGGATCGGCAGCTTCGCGGTGAGCGCGCGCTGGACCGGCTGCTTGGCGGCCGGGGCGACCCGGTTGGCGATCATCGCCAGGGTCTCGCAGCCGAGGTCGGTGTAGGCGCGGTGGGCGTTGCGGACCTCGGCGATCACCGCGTCGGCGTCCTCGCCGTGCCCGCCGACCACCGGCAGCACGGCGGCGCCGAACTCGTTGGCGAGCCGGGCGTTGAAGGCCAGCTCGTCGGGGATGTTGGTGTCGGCGAAGTCGGTGCCCAGCACCAGCACCGCCTGGCAGCGCCGTTCCAGCGCCCGGAACCGGTCCACCAGTACCGAGACCAGCTCGTCCTGCCCCTGGGCGGCCTGCAGCGCGGCGGCCTCCTCGTAGGTGAGCCCGTACAGCTCGGCGGCCGGCAGGTCCAGCCGGTACCGGGCCCGCAGGAGCTCGACCACGTGGTCCGAGCCCGCCTCGCCCGGTGCGTGGGCGTGCACCAGGGGGCGGAACACCCCGACCCGGTCCACCCGGCGGGTGAGCAGCTCCATGACCCCGAGCTCCACCGCCTGGCGGCCGTCCCCCCGGTCGATCCCGGTCACGTACACGCTGCGCGCCACGCGGCTCTCTCCGTCCCGTCGTCCCAGGAAGTGGTCATATCGACCATACCTTCGCACCGTGAACGCCCGGCCGCGAGCAGAACGGCCCGGTGCGGGCAAGGGGCCGAAGGTCATGGCCGGGGGTCGGGGCGGACCGTCCGCCCGGGCGGGTGCGGGGCGGGTGCGGGGCCGGTGCGGGTCAGGAGAAGCGGTCGGGTCCGGCGAGCCGGACGACGGCCCCGGCCGGCCGCTCGGTCACGGTCACCCGGGTGACCCGCTTGTCCAGGAACCAGCCGTGCCGGCGGACCAGGGTGCGGTCGGGCTCGGTCCGCCAGCCCTCGGCGGCCAGCCGGGCGCGGATCCGGCGGGCGACCTCGGCGCCGGAGAGGCCCTCGGCGCTCCCGACCACCAGGTCGCGCAGGCACACGTGCAGCCCGCAGTTGAGGTCGGGCCCGCTGTCCTGCTCGACGGTGAGGCCGGGCGGCAGCGACAGCTCGGAGAGGTCCGGGGTGAAGGGTTCGTGGACGGCGAGCTGGTAGAGCAGGCCGATGACCAGGCCGACCAGCGAGTGGGCGGCGATCACGATGGTCGCCCCGGCGGCCGGCTGGCCGGAGCCCCGGCTGGGCCGGGGGCCGCGCCGGCGGCGTTCGACCAGGGTGCCGAGCAGGACCACCAGTCCGGCGGCGAGCGGGTAGCCGGCCTGGGACTCGGCGACGGCCCGGCTGTGGAACCACTGGCTCTGCAGCCCGATCGGGACCATGGCCAGGGCCACCAGGACGGCGGCGACGGCCGCCCCGCCCGCTCTGGTGCGGGCCAGCGCGGCCCAACAGGCCAGCGGCAGCAGCACGTAGCACCAGCCCAGCACCAAACCCACAGAAGGCCCCCCGCCCGCTGTCGACGTCTCAGGCGGGGAGCCTAGAACGTCACGCCGGGCGGAGCCAGAGGGTCGCGAGTGGCGGGAGTACGACTTCGGTGCTCCGCGGCTGGTCGTTCCAGCCGACCGGTTCGGCCTTCACCGGGCGGGAGTTGGCGATTCCGCCGCCGCCGTAGACCAGGGCGTCGGTGTTGAGGACCTCCTCCCACAGCTGGTCCCGGCCGGGCAGTTCGGGCAGGCCGACCCGGTGACCGTGCCTGACCACCGGGGAGAAGTTGCAGACGGCGACCAGCGGGGTGCCGTCGGCGGCGTACCGGACGAAGGAGAGCAGGTTGTCCTCGGCGGCGCCGCCGTCGAGCCAGCGGAAGCCCGCCGGGACGGTGTCCTGCTCCCAGAGCGCCGGGGTCGCGAGGTAGTGCCGGTTGAGGTCGCCGACGAGCCGGCGCACGCCGAGGTGCTCCTCCCGGGCCGGCCACTGCTCGTCGAGCACCCACCACTGCGGGCCCTGCTCGTGGTCCCACTCCGAGCCCTGGGCGAACTCCTGTCCCATGAACAGCAGTTGCTTGCCGGGGTGGGCCCACATGAAGCCGAGGTAGGCGCGGTGGTTGGCGCGCTGCTGCCACCAGTCGCCGGGCATCTTGGAGACCAGCGCCTGCTTGCCGTGCACCACCTCGTCGTGCGAGATCGGCAGGATGTAGTTCTCCGAGTAGGCGTACACCATCGAGAAGGTGATCTCGTTGTGGTGGTACTTGCGGTGCACCGGCTCCTTGCCCATGTAGACCAGCGAGTCGTGCATCCAGCCCATGTTCCACTTGAGGCCGAAGCCGAGCCCGCCCCGGTCGGTGGGCCGGGTGACGCCGTCCCAGGCGGTGGACTCCTCGGCGACCGTGATCACGCCGGGGCAGCGCCGGTAGACGGTGGCGTTCATCTCCTGGAGGAAGGCGGCCGCGTCGAGGTTCTCCCGCCCGCCGAACCGGTTGGGGGTCCAGGCGCCGCTGTCCCGGGAGTAGTCGAGGTAGAGCATGGAGGCGACGGCGTCCACCCGCAGGCCGTCGACGTGGAACTCCTCGCACCAGTAGACGGCGTTGGCCACCAGGAAGTTGCGCACCTCGGTGCGGCCGTAGTCGAACTCCAGGGTGCCCCAGTCCGGGTGCTCGGCGCGCTGCGGGTCGGCCGGCTCGTACAGCGGCTCGCCGTCGAACCGGGCCAGTGCGAAGTCGTCCTTGGGGAAGTGTGCGGGCACCCAGTCGACGATCACGCCGATGCCGTGCCGGTGCAGGGCGTCGACCAGGAAGCGGAAGTCGTCCGGGCCGCCGAGCCGGGAGGTGGGGGCGTAGTAGCCGGACACCTGGTAGCCCCAGGAGCCGCCGAACGGGTGCTCCATCACCGGCATGAACTCCACGTGGGTGAAGTTCAGCTCCGTCAGGTAGCGCGGGAGCTCGGCGGCGATGGCGCGGTAGGAGGTGAGGTCGGGGCGCCAGGACGCCAGGTGCAGCTCGTAGACCGACATCGGGGCCCGGTG
The DNA here is from genome assembly GCF_042261735.1 of Kitasatospora sp. NPDC056327. Classification (NCBI taxonomy): domain Bacteria; kingdom Bacillati; phylum Actinomycetota; class Actinomycetes; order Kitasatosporales; family Streptomycetaceae; genus Kitasatospora; species Kitasatospora sp. NPDC056327. The sequence goes on from NZ_JBHJRC010000038.1 coordinate 9,457, forward strand.
GTGCGCGGTCCGGGCCCGGCGGGCCATCCACTCGCCGTCCTCCCAGCGGTAGGAGGAGCTGGTGACGACCGAGGCGGTGCCGGGCGGTACCTGCGCGGCGCGGGCCAGCGGGTCGGCCTTGTCCTGGACCCGGCCGTGCCGGGTGTGGATCTCGTACTTGTACCGGGTGCCCTCGGCCAGGTCCGGGACGAACAGCTCCCAGACGCCGGAGGAGCCCAGCGAGCGCATCGGGTGGCCGGTGCCGTCCCAGTGGTTGAAGTCGCCGATCAGACGGACGCCGACGGCGTTCGGCGCCCAGACCGCGAAGGCGGTGCCGGACACCCCGTCCACGGTGCGCACGTGCGAGCCGAGGGCCCGCCAGAGCTGCTCGTGGCGGCCCTCGGAGATGAGGTGCAGGTCCAGCTCGCCCAGGGTGGGCGGGATGCGGTAGCCGTCGTGCTGGCGGATCGGTTCGCCACCGGGGTAGTTGACCAGCAGCCGGTAGTCGGGGGCCTCCGGGGCGGCCAGCAGACCGGTGAACAGACCGCCCTGCTGGTGGGTGAGCTCGACCGGCCCCTGCCCGGTCTCCACCAGCACCCGCTCGGCGAACGGGCGGAGCACCCGGATCGCGGTGCCGCCGTGCACGGGGTGGGCGCCGAGCAGGGCGTGCGGGTCGTGGTGCTGGCCGCGGACCAGCCGGTCCACCTCGCCGGGCGGCAGCGGCGCCTCGGGCAGCCGCAGCGCCGAGGCGCCGGCGGGGCCCGGGGCGGCGGGGCCCGCGGTGGCCGCCGGGGCCGCGGGGCCGGACCCGGGACCGGCCGGGTCGTCGGCCGCGCCGCCCGCCGGGTCCGTGGCCGTCTCGGCGCCGGCGGGTCCGGGGCCGCCGGCGGTTCCGGTGCCGGCCGGCCCGGCCTGCCGGACGGTCGCGGGCTCGCGCTGCGGGGCGTCCGGGCCGGCCAGGAAGGTGGCCGGCACGGTGCGGGTGGTGCGGCCTGGCGGGTCGAGCGGCGTCACGGCGAGGACCTCTCTGGAACGGGACGGCGGAGGCCGGCGGGGCCGGCGGGATCGGGAAGCGGGGACGGCCCGGCGGGCGGGGCCGGCGCGGGGAGGCGCGGCCGGTCAGACGGTGAGCGCCAGCCGGTTGATCGCGGCCAGCGGGATGGGCAGCCAGCTCGGCCGGTGCCGCGCCTCGTACACCACCTCGTAGACCGCCTTGTCGATCTCCAGCGCGCGCATCAGCTCCGGCGAGGCGGCCGGGTCGGTGCCGCCGCCCGCGGTGTAGCCGGCGCAGAACGCGGTCCGGTTGCGCTGCGCCCAGGCGGCGGCGAGGTGGGCCAGCTCCGGGTCGGGCGGCCCGCCGGCCAGCAGGTGGGCGGCGGCGTAGTCGAAGGAGCGGAGCATCGCGGCCACGTCGCGCAGTGCGGTCTGCGGCTCGCGCCGCTCGGCGACCGATCTGGCCGGCTCGCCCTCGAAGTCCAGCAGCACCCAGCCGTGCGGGGTGCGCATCGCCTGGCCCAGGTGCAGGTCGCCGTGGATCCGCTGGACCGCGAGACCGTCCGGGTGGGCGTCGGCCATCTGCCGGAAGGCCGAGCGCAGCGCGCCGCGGTAGCGCATCAGCCCGGGGACGGCCGCGACCGCGCTGTCCAGCCGGTCGGCCATCGCGGTGGCCAGCTGCCGGGTCTGCGCGCGGTCCAGCCGGGCGACCGGCATCGAGCGGGCGAGCACCCGGTGCACCTCGGCGGTGGCCCGGCCGAGCCGGTGCGCCTCGATCGCGAAGTTGCCCGGGGACGGGTCGCCCTTCAGCCGGCCGACCTGGTCGAGGGCGAGCTCCCAGCCGTCCTCGGCCTCCGGGAGGTAGCGCTGCAGCAGCCCGAGGGTGGCCGGCTCGGCGCGTTCCAGCCGGCTCTCGAACCAGGCGGCGACCCGGGGGATGCGGGTCGAGCCGGCCCGGGAGAGCGCCAGCGAGAGTTCGAGGTCGGGGTTGGTGCCGGGGTGGACGCGGCGGAACAGCTTCAGGATGTACGAGGTGCCGTAGATGACCGAGCTGTTGGACTGCTCGGCGGTGGAGGCGCGCCCCGGCAGGTTGGTGGGGAGCCCGGAGCCGGGGGTGCGGCGGAAGGAGAGCGAGCCGAACCGGTCCCCGGTGGCCAGGTGCTCCAGCAGCCGCCCGGTGAGCTCCGGGTCGTGCACCGCGTCGTAGAGCGCCGCGCCGTCGTACGGGCCCTGGGTGAGCCGGCCGAGGACGGCGGACGGCTCGATGCCCGCCGGCCCCTGGGAGCGGATGCCGAGCAGCAGCTGGTAGAGGTCGCCGTTCGGCGCGCCGGCCGTGGCGGCGTGCTCGACCCGGAGCAGCAGGTGCAGCAGGGCGGGGTCGCCGACCTGGAGGGGCGTGCCGACCAGGGGGGTGAGGCCGGTGATCGGCCGTCCCTTCCCGGCGTACCAGCGCTGGGTGGGGAGCCACTCGGCGATCAGCGGCAGGGCCGCCTGGACGAGTTCGCCGAGCCCCAGGGCGGTCCTCCGGACCCCGGTTCCCCGCGGGACGGCCGGCTTGGCAGGGCCGGCTGTGGCGTCACGGTGCAGGGGGGCTTGCGAACGGGAGGTTTCGGACATGACTCCCTTTCCCCGGAAGAGCTGGGCGGTCCGCCCGACGGGTCTGGCCGGGTCCGTCAGTCTTCCGGATTGCGGCGGCGCGGCGGCGGCGGCACGCGAGCGAGGCGCCCGGGTGTCACGCCTTCGTGTGGGTGGCCGTTGGGCTGTTCTCCGTACGCGGTGGTGCAGAGACGACCGGGGGCGCGGGAGGCGAACTCGCGCCCCCGGAGGCTTCGGTGGGCCTGCGGCGGGGTGCCGGATCGTTACTTCGATCGCCTGGTTCCGCTGAGCCGGAGGGGGCGGCGGAGCTGGAACCAGTAGAAGCCGTGGCCGGCGAGGGTGAGCAGGTACGGCCACTCGCCGATCGAGGGGAAGCGGACCCCGCCGATCAGCTCGACCGGATACCGTCCGCCGTACTGCCGCAGGTCCAGTTCGGTCGGCTGCGCGAACCGCGAGAAGTTGTTCACGCACATGACCAGGTCCCCCTCGTGCTCGCGCACGAAGGCCAGCACCGCGGGGTTGCTGGAGGGCAGCTCGGTGTAGGTGCCGAGGCCGAACGCCGGATTGAGCTTGCGGATCTCGATCATGCGACGCGTCCAGTGCAGCAGCGAACTCGAACTGCTCTGCTGCGCCTCGACGTTGGTCACCTGGTAGCCGTACACCGGATCCATGATGGGCGGCAGACTGAGCCTGCCCGGGTCGGCCGAGGAGAAACCCGCGTTGCGGTCCGGCGTCCACTGCATCGGGGTCCGGACGCCGTCCCGGTCGCCCAGCCAGATGTTGTCGCCCATGCCGATCTCGTCGCCGTAGTAGAGCACCGGGGAGCCGGGCAGCGAGAGCAGCAGGGCGGTGAAGAGCTCGATCTGGTTGCGGTCGTTCTCCAGCAGCGGGGCGAGCCGGCGGCGGATGCCCACGTTGGCGCGCATCCGCGGGTCCTTGGCGTACTCCGCGTACATGTAGTCGCGCTCCTCGTCGGTGACCATCTCCAGGGTCAGCTCGTCGTGGTTGCGCAGGAAGATGCCCCACTGGCAGCCGAACGGGATGCCGGGGGTCTTGGCGAGGATCTCCGAGACGGGGTAGCGGGACTCCCGGCGGACCGCCATGAAGATCCGCGGCATCACCGGGAAGTGGAACGCCATGTGGCACTCGTCGCCGCCGGAGGCGAAGTCGCCGAAGTAGTCGACGACGTCCTCCGGCCACTGGTTGGCCTCGGCGAGCAGCACGGTGTCCGGGTAGTCCGCGTCGATCTCCTTGCGGACCCGCTGGAGGAACTCGTGGGTCTCCGGCAGGTTCTCGCAGTTGGTGCCCTCGCGGGCGAACAGGTAGGGCACGGCGTCCAGCCGGAACCCGTCGATGCCGAGGTCGAGCCAGAACCGCAGGCCGGCGATCATCTCGTCCTGGACCCGGGGGTTGTCGTAGTTGAGGTCCGGCTGGTGGGAGAAGAACCGGTGCCAGAAGTACTGCTTGCGCACCGGGTCGTACGTCCAGTTGGAGGTCTCGGTGTCGACGAAGATGATCCGGGCGTCGGGGTACTGCTTGTCGTCGTCGGCCCACATGTAGAAGTCGCCGTACGGGCCGTCCGGGTCCTCCCGGGAGGCCTGGAACCACGGGTGCTGGTCGCTGGTGTGGTTCATCACGAAGTCGATGATCACCCGCATGCCGCGCAGGTGCGCGGCGTCGACGAACTCCATGAAGTCGGCGAGGTCGCCGAACTCCGGCAGCACCGACTTGTAGTCGGACACGTCGTACCCGCCGTCGCGCAGCGGGGAGGCGAAGAACGGCGGCAGCCAGAGGCAGTCGACCCCGAGCCACTGCAGGTAGTCGAGTTTGGACGTGAGCCCCCTGAGGTCCCCGACCCCGTCGCCGTTGCTGTCCTGGAAGGACCGCACCAGCACCTCGTAGAAGACCGCACGCTTGAACCACTCCGGGTCCAGGTTCTTCTTCGAGGTCTCGGGGAAGGTGTCGGGGACGGGCTCGTTCACTGTCACGCCGGGTTCCTCCGAACCGTGAGGAGGTGAGCCGGCTCGGCTGAGGGGTCGAGCCGGACGTAGTTGTGCCGGCCCCAGGTGTAGGCGGCGCCGGTGAGCTCGTCGTGGACCGCGTACGGCCCGTCCCCGTCGAGGGTGACGGTGGCCTCCTGGGCGTGGTGGGGATCCAGGTTGACCACGGTGATCAGGTGGTCGGTGAGGCCGTCGGGTGTCAGGGCGGTCTTGGAGTAGGCGAGCACCTGGTCGTTGTCGGTGGGGTGGAAGCGCAGCGAACGCAGCTGCTGGAGCGCAGGGTGACGGCGGCGCAGCCGGTTCAGGACGGTGAGCAGCGGGGCCAGGGTGTCGGTGCGGCTCCAGTCCCGGGGGCGCAGCTCGTACTTCTCCGAGTGGAGGTACTCCTCGGAGCCGGGGTGGGCCGGCTCGTTCTCGTAGAGTTCGTAGCCGGCGTACACGCCGTAGCTGGGGGAGAGGGTGGCCGCCAGCACGGCGCGGACCGCGAACGCCGCCGGGCCGCCGTCCTGGAGGTAGGCGTGCAGGATGTCCGGGGTGTTGGCGAAGAAGTTGGGCCGCATGTGGGCGGCGGCCTCGCCGGTCAGCTCGGTGAGGTACTCGACGAGTTCGGCCTTGCCGTTGCGCCAGGTGAAGTACGTGTACGACTGGTGGAAGCCGATCTTCCCCAGGGTGTGCATCATCGCGGGCCGGGTGAAGGCCTCGGCGAGGAACAGGACGTCCGGATCGGTGCGGGCGATGTCGGCGAGCACCCGCTCCCAGAAGACCACGGGCTTGGTGTGCGGGTTGTCGACCCGGAAGATCCGTACGCCGTGCGCCATCCAGAACCGGAGCACCCGGATCGTCTCCTTGACGATTCCGTCCATGTCCTGGTCGAAGTTGATCGGATAAATATCCTGGTATTTCTTCGGGGGATTCTCGGCGTACGCGATGCTGCCGTCCGCACGGTGGCTGAACCATTCCGGGTGCTTGTTCACCCACGGGTGGTCCGGGGAACACTGAAGCGCGAAGTCCAGTGCCACCTCCAGGCCCAGCGCGGTGGCCTCGGCCACGAAGTGGTCGAAGTCCTCGATCGTGCCGAGATCGGGGTGGACGGCGTCGTGGCCCCCCTCCGGCGAGCCGATCGCCCAGGGCGATCCGACGTCGTGCGGACCCGCCGTCAGGGTGTTGTCCGGGCCCTTGCGGAAGGCTCGTCCGATCGGGTGGACCGGCGGCAGGTAGACCACGTCGAAGCCCATCGCGGCGACCGCCGGCAGCCGCTCGGCGGCGGTGCGCAGGGTGCCCGAGCGCGGCGCCTCCACCCCGGACGGGTCGACCACCGCCCCCTCCGAACGGGGGAAGAACTCGTACCAGGAGCCGAACAGCGCCCGCTCCCGGTCCACCTGCAGCGGTGCCGGCCGGGAGACGCTCACCAGTTCGCGCAGCGGGAAGCGGCCCAGCAGCTCCTGCACCTCCGGGGCGAGCGCGGCGGCCAGCCGGGACAGCGGCGGCAGGCCCGGGTCGCGCAGCGCGTCCACGGCCGCCAGCACCACCGCCCGGCCGTCCTTCTTCGGTACCCCGGCCGCGGCGCGCTCCAGCAGCTGCGCGCCCTCCTCCAGGACGAGCGCGGTGTCGATGCCGGCCGGCAGCTTCACCGAGGCGGTCCTGCGCCAGGTGGCCACCGGGTCCGACCAGGCCTCCACCAGGTACGACCAGCGCCCGGGGGCGGTGGGCGTGACGTACCCGCCCCAGCGGTCGGTGCCCTCGGCCAGCTCGCGCATCGGCGTCCAGGGGCCGCTGCGCCCGCGCGGGTCGCGCAGCACGACGTTGGCGTTGACCGCGTCGTGGCCCTCGCGGAACACGGTCGCGCAGACCCGGAAGGACTCGCCGACCACGGCCTTGGCCGGGCGGCGGCCGGCGTCCACGAGGGGGGTGACGTCCAGGACGGGGATGCGGCCGATCACGGTGTCGCTCTCTGTCGTCGTGCGGGCGGCGGACTTGCGGCCGGTGCTGCCGCGGCCGGCGGTGCTGCTGCCGGTGCTGCTGCTGCCGGTGGTCGGGGTGCGGCGGCCGGCGGCGGGCTTCGCGCGGGTGCTCGCCGCGGCCGCCCGGGTGGCGGGGGTCCGGCGCGGGGCGGTGGTCCCGGCCGGGGCGGCGGGCGGTTCGGGGGCGCTCGCGCCGCGGCGCGTGGTGGTGCGCTCGCGCGGGGACTCCGCCCGGCTCGCCGCCGGGGCGGACCCGCCGGACCCGGCCCCGGGTTGCCGGGCCGGTTCGTCGGGTCGCTCCGTACGGATAACCCCGGCGCCCCGTGGCCCCGGCATCGCCGCGTCTGTCCGGGTGTCGGAATCCATCCGTCCGGCGTATTCCGCGACCCCTGCGTCGAGGGTGTCGGCCACCGGTGTGGACTGGTCCCGCGTGTCGCCGTGCATGCCAAACTCCTGCCCGAGATCGGCGGCAGCTCCCGCGGGCCGGCGTGGGCCAGGGGAGTACCGGGAGGACTGCTGGGTGGGGAGGACGTGCGACCCGAAGCCTGCCCGCGCCGCCGTTCCGGGCAACCTGCCCCGCTCCCGCCGAGCCCGTGGCGCAGGGCCCGGGAGCCCGCGCGCGTTCCGGCGCACGACTCTCGGGGCGCGCCCCCGGACGACCCAACCCACCCGTGAACGAGCAGGCCGAGGACGAGGACACGCGACGGTCCGTGAGGCGCGCCGAATGGACCAACGGGGTTGAGGAACGGTCAACGCGAAAAGGATTCGGACGTGCTGCTTCGCGGGGGAACGCCACCCGTCTCCGCACACCCCGCAGCATCAACGACCGTGCTTCATCCTCGCACCGGTGCACCCGATTCCGCAGCGGTACGCGAGGAGTTTCAGCGACGATCGGGTGCGGGCCCGCCGGCGGATATGGATCTGTTCCGCGGCGTTCACATATTGGTGGCGCGGTGCCCCGGAAAGTGCGCCTCGCGCGCCCCCTGTGCGGACCAATGCGCCGAATGCGATCTCATCAATAGGCCGAACGGATGCCGAATAGCCCAAGTGACGCACCATCGGGCCACTGCCCGAGGCTACGCTTCACGCCGTGAAGGCAATCCGCAGATTCACCGTCCGCACCGTCCTGCCCGAACAACTCCAGCCGTTGCACGAGCTGGCCCTCAACCTGCGCTGGTCCTGGCACGCCGAGACCCGGGACCTCTTCAGGTCCGTGGACCCGGACGTGTGGGCCGCGACGGGCGAGGACCCGGTGCGGCTGCTCGGGGAGGTCCCGGCCGCCCGGCTCGCCGCGCTCGCCGTCGACCGCCGCTTCCTGCGCCGGCTCGGCGACCTCGCCGACGACCTGCGGGAGTACCTGGCCGGACCGCGCTGGTACCAGAGCGCCGGGCAGCAGGCCGCCGCCCCGCTGCCCGCCGCGATCGCCTACTTCTCGCCCGAGTACGGCATCGCCGCCGCGCTGCCCCAGTACTCCGGGGGCCTCGGGATCCTGGCCGGCGACCACCTCAAGGCCGCCAGCGACCTCGGCGTGCCGGTGATCGGCGTCGGGCTGTTCTACCGGCACGGCTACTTCCGGCAGTCCCTCGACCGGGACGGCTGGCAGCAGGAGCGCTACCCGCTGCTCGACCCGGACGAGCTGGCCGTCACCCTGCTCCGCGAGCCCGACGGCACCCCCACCCGGATCGACCTGGCCCTCCCCGGCGGCCGCACCCTCGCCGCGCACGTCTGGCGGGCCCAGGTCGGGCGCGTCCCGCTGCTGCTGCTGGACTCCGGCATCGAGGCCAACTCGCCGGCCGAGCGGGACGTCACCGACCGGCTCTACGGCGGCGGCAGCGAGCACCGGCTGCTGCAGGAGATGCTGCTCGGCATCGGCGGCGTCCGGGCGGTGCGCGCCTACCAGCGGCTCACCGGCCACGCCGCCCCCGAGGTCTTCCACACCAACGAGGGCCACGCCGGTTTCCTCGGCGTCGAGCGGATCCGCGAACTGGTCGCGGAGGCCGGCCTCGACTTCGCCGCCGCCCTGGAGGCGGTCCGGGCCGGCACCCTGTTCACCACCCACACGCCCGTCCCGGCCGGCATCGACCGGTTCGACCGGGACCTGGTCGCCCGGCACTTCAGCGGCGACACCGCGCTCCCCGGGGTCCCGGTCGACCAGGTGCTCGCGCTCGGCGCCGAGACCTGGCACGACGGCGACCCCAAGCTGTTCAACATGGCCGCCATGGGCCTGCGGCTCGCCCAGCGTGCCAACGGCGTCTCCACCCTGCACGGCGAGGTCAGCCGCTCGATGTTCAACGGCCTCTGGCCGGGCTTCGACACCGCCGACGTGCCGATCACCTCCGTCACCAACGGCGTGCACGCCGCCACCTGGATCGACCCGGCCGTCGTGCGGCTCGGCGCGGCCGAGATCGGCGCCGAGCGCGCCGAGGAGGCGCTGACCACCGGCGAGACCCGGCGCTGGACCGGGCTGGAGCGGATCGGCAACACCGGGATCTGGGACCTGCGCCGGGTGCTGCGCGCCCAGCTGGTCGAGGAGGTCCGCCACCGGCTGCGCGCCTCCTGGCGCCAGCGCGGGGCCGGCGAGGCCGAGCTGGGCTGGGTCTCCTCGGTGCTGGACCCGGACGTGCTCACCATCGGTTTCGCCCGCCGGGTGCCCTCGTACAAGCGGCTCACGCTGATGCTCCGTGACCCGGAGCGGCTGCGCGCCCTGCTGCTGCACCCGACCCGGCCGGTGCAGATCGTGGTCGCCGGAAAGGCCCATCCGGCCGACGACGGCGGCAAGCGGCTGATCCAGCAGATGGTCGCCTTCGCCGACGACCCGGCGGTCCGGCACCGGATCGTCTTCCTGCCGGACTACGACATGGCGATGGCCCAGCACCTCTACCCGGGCTGCGACGTCTGGCTGAACAACCCGCTCCGCCCGCTGGAGGCCTGCGGCACCTCCGGGATGAAGGCCGCGCTCAACGGCTGCCTCAACCTGTCGGTGCTCGACGGCTGGTGGGACGAGTGGTTCGACGGCCAGAACGGCTGGGCGATCCCCACCGCGGACACCGGGGACGGCGTGCTCGACCCGGACAGCCGGGAGGCCGAGCGGCGCGACGACATCGAGGCCGCCGCGCTGTACGACCTGATCGAGCAGCAGGTCGCCACCCGGTTCTACGACCGGGGTTCGGACGGCCTGCCGCACCGGTGGATCGCGATGGTCCGGCACACCCTGGTCACCCTGGGGCCCAAGGTGCTGGCCGGTCGGATGGTGCGGGAGTACGTCGAACGGCTCTACACCCCGGCCGCGCTGGCCCAGCGCGAGCTGGCCGGGGCGGGCGGCTACCGGCCCGCGCACGAGCTGGCGGCCTGGAAGGCGAAGGTGCGGGAGGCGTGGCCCGCCGTCCGGGTGGAGCACGTCGAGGCGGACTGCCCGGACGAGGCGCAGGAGCTGGGCAGTGCGCTGGCCCTGCGGGTGCAGGTGACGCTCGGGACGCTGGCGCCGGCCGACGTCGAGGTGCAGGCGGTCTCCGGCCGGGTCGACGAGTCGGACCGGATCTCGGACGCCTGCCTGCTCGCCCTGAAGCCGGTCGGCGGCCCCGACCTCGACGGGCGGACCAGGTACGAGGGTTCCCTGGAGCTCTGCCGCACCGGCCCCTTCGGCTACACCGTCCGGGTCCTGCCCGCCCACCCCCGGCTGGCCTCGCCCGCCGAACCGGGTCTGGTGGCGCTGCCGCCGGAGGCGGCGGGGATGGACGCCGGCCTGCTGCGCTGAGCGGGTGACGACACGGGGGAGGGGGTGCCGGTCCGGCCGGCACCCCCTCCGTCGCGCGCGGGCCCGCCCGCCGGTCCGCGGGCCGGCGGGCAGGTGCGGGCACGTGCACCGGCCGCTACCGGACGGCGGCCACCAGGGCGTCGGCGACCGAGCGCCAGGCCACCCCGGCCTCGGCGAAACCGGCCGCCACCAGCTGCTCGGTGTGCCAGCCGACCGGGTGGGACTCGCCGTCGGCGTGCGAGCCGTAGATCGCGTGGCGGGCGGCGACCTGGTCGGCGAGCAGCGGGTCGGCCGCGGCGGCGGCCCACCAGGCCTCCCAGTCGAGGACGCCCCCGGCCTTCTCCTGCTCCTGCCGTCCGTGCCGCAGGGCGCGTTCGGCGGCGTTGAGCAGCGGGACCGTCGGCTCGGGCATGTGGTCGGCGTTGAGGAAGACCCCGCCGGGGCGGACCAGTCCGGCCAGGTCGCCGAAGAGCCGGATCAGGTCGGCGCCGGGCAGCCAGTGCAGCGCGGTCGCGGTCACCACCGCGTCGAACGGGCCGGCCGGGAGGGCGCGGGCCCACTGCGGGTCCTTGAGGTCGGCGGTCACCAGGGTGAACCGCTCGTCCTCGCCGAGCACGCCGCGGGCGATGGTCATGAGCGCCGGGTCCTGGTCCACGCCGACGCTGGTCGCGCCGGGGAGCCGGGCGAACAGGCGCTCGGTGATGCTGCCGGTGCCGCAGGCGAGGTCGAGGACCCGCGGGGCGGGGCCGGCGACGGCCTCGACCAGGTCGATCATCACCCGGAACCGCTCCTCGCGGTCGGGCAGGTACCACTGCTGCTGGCGGTCCCAGCTGCGCTGCCACTGCTCCCAGTGCTGACGGTCGACCATGGTCGTCCCCCTTGTCTCGGGTGGGCCGGTGTGGTCCGTCCCGGAACGACCTTAGGCCCTTTCGGTAATGGACGAAAGGGCCTTGGGTCTCTTACGGGGCTCCCGGTGGATGCTCCGGGGCGTCCGGGGGAGGGGGTGCCCGCCGCGGCGGGGCGGCGGGCTCAGACCAGACTGTCCCGCCAGGCCCGGTGCAGCGAGGCGAAGCGGCCCGCGCCGTCGATCAGCTCGCGCGGCGTGCCGTCCTCGACGATCCGGCCCTGGTCCATCACCAGCACCCGGTCCGCGATCTCCACGGTGGAGAGGCGGTGGGCGATGATCACGGCCGTCCGGCCGGCCAGGACCGTTCGCATCGCCCGCTGCACCGCCTGCTCGCCCGGCACGTCCAGCGAACTGGTGGCCTCGTCCAGGATCAGCACCGCCGGGTCGGCGAGCAGCGCCCGGGCGAAGGCGACCAGCTGGCGCTGACCGGCCGAGATCCGCCCGCCGCGCTTGCGCACGTCGGTGTCGTAGCCGTCCGGGAGCTCGGCGATGAAGGCGTGCGCGCCGATCGCCCGGGCGGCCTCCTCGACCTCGGCCCGGGTGGCGCCCGGCCGGCCGATCGCGATGTTCTCGGCGACGGTGCCGGAGAACAGGAAGGACTCCTGGGTCACCATCACCACCCCGCGCCGCAGCTCCCGGAGCGGGAGGTCGCGCAGGTCCACGCCGTCCAGGGTGATCCGGCCGTCGGTCGGGTCGTAGAAGCGGGCCAGCAGCTTGGCCACCGTCGACTTGCCGGCCCCGGTCGCGCCGACCACGGCGACGGTCCGTCCGGCCGGCAGCACCAGGTCGAACGGCGGCAGCACCTCCTTGCCGGTGCGGTACGCGAAGCGCGCCCGTTCGAAGCGCACCTCGCGGCCCTCGGCGGTGGCGGCGGGCAGCCGTCCTGGCGCGGCGGGCTCCGCGACGGTCGGCTCGTGGGCGAGCAGGCCGGCGATCTTCTCCAGGGCGGCGGCCGCCGACTGGTAGCTGTTCAGGAACATCGCCAGCTGGTCGATCGGGTCGAACAGACGTCGCAGGTAGAGCACGAAGGCGGTCAGCACGCCCAGTTCGAGGGTGCCGTCGGTGACCAGGTAAGCGCCGAACAGCAGCACCGCGGTGGTCCACACGTTGGCGGTCGAGCGGGAGAGGCCGACGTACCGGGCGATCTCCAGCAGGCCGTCCGCGGTGGCGGCGGCCGACTGGCGGTTCACCACGCCGAACGCGGCGTCGTTGGCCCGCTCGCGGCGGAACGCCTTCACCGGGCGGATCCCGTTCATGGTCTCGGTGAAGCGGACGATCAGCGAGGCCGCCGAGGTGCGCGAGCGCCGGTAGACCAGGCGCGAGCGGCGCCGGAACGACCGGGCGATCAGCCAGAGCGGCAGGAACGCGGCCAGCGAGGCCAGACCCAGCCGCCAGTCCAGCACCAGCAGGATGACCGAGATCGAACAGACCGACAGGAAGACCGTCAGCAGCTCCTGGAGGCCCTCGGAGAGCAGTTCGCGCAGCGCGTCCACGTCGCTGGTGGCGCGCGAGATGATCCGGCCCGAGGTATACCGCTCGTGGAAGTCCAGGCTGAGCCGCTGGGCGTGCCGGAAGATCCTGCCGCGCAGGTCCAGCAGGATGTCCTGGTTGACCCGGGCGCTGATCCTGATGAACGCCCACTGGAGCAGCGTGCCGAGCACCGCGCAGCCGAGGTAGGCCACGACCACCGCGATCAGCGGGCCGGCGTCGTTCCCGCGCAGCGCCGGGATGCCGCGGTCCATCGCGAAGGCGACCAGCAGCGGACCGGCCTGCAGGGCCGCCTGCTGGAGCAGGATCACCGCCATGGCGACGCCGATCCGGCCCCGGTGCGGGCCGAGCAGCGAGCGCAGCAGGGTCCGGGGCGCGCCGGGCGGGACGGGTATGTCCTCCTCGTCGCCCGGCGGGGGCGGCAGCTCCTCCTCGGCCGGGCCGGACGGTTTCTCCCGGTCCTTCGTCCTGGTGGGTTCGGCGGTGGTGGTCATCGGGCGGTGCTCCCCTCGGGGACGAGGGCGGCCTCGCCCGACATCAGTGCGCGGTACCGCGCCGAGCTGCGCAACAGCTCCTGGTGGGTGCCGACCGCCTCGATCCGGCCGTCGGCGAGGACGGCGACCCGGTCGGCGAGCAGCACGGTGCTGGGGCGGTGGGCGACCACCAGGGCGGTGGTGGAGGCGAGGACCTGGCGCAGCGCCCGTTCGACCAGTGCCTCGGTGTGCACGTCCAGCGCGGAGAGCGGGTCGTCGAGGACCAGGAACGCCGGGTCGCCGACGACCGCGCGGGCCAGGGCGAGCCGCTGGCGCTGGCCGCCGGAGAGGCTCAGGCCCTGCTCGCCGACCTCGGTGGCGACGCCCCCGGGCAGCTTCTCGACGAAGCCGGCCTGGGCGGTGGCGAGGGCGGAGTGCAGCCGGTCGTCGTCCGCGCCCGGGGCGCCCATCAGCACGTTCTCCCGGACGGTGGCGGAGAACAGGGTGGGCTCCTCGAAGGCGATCGCGACCAGCTCGCGCAGCCTGGCGCGGTCCAGGTCGCGGACGTCGCGGCCGTCGAGGGTGATGCTGCCGCCGGTCGCGTCGTAGAGGCGGGGGAGCAGGGCGGTGAGGGTGGTCTTGCCGCTGCCGGTGGCACCGACCAGGGCCATCGTCTCGCCGCTGCGGATGTGCAGGTCGATGCCGCGGAGCAGGTCGGGGGTGTCGGCCGGGGCGTCCGGGTAGCGGAAGCGGACGCCGGTGAGCCGGATGCCGTCGGGCGAGGTGCCCGCGGCCGCCGGCGTGATGGGTGCCGTCGGCTCGGTGGTGGCGGTGGTGGTGGTTGCGGTGGGGGTGATGGAGGTGGTGGCGGTGCTCGGGTCGGCCGATTCGGCGGTCTCGGCGTCGGGCTCGTCCATCACCTCGAAGAAGCGGTCGGTGGCGGTGGCCGCCTCGTTCGCGTAGGCGATCAGCCAGCCGAGCGACTCGACCGGCCAGCGCAGCGCGAGCGCCGTGGAGAGGAAGGCGACCAGGGTGCCGGCGCTCAGCTCGTCGTGCGCGACCAGGTAGGCGCCGACCGCGAGGGCGCAGCCGAGGGCCAGCTCGGGCAGGCCGATGATGACCGCCCAGAGGTTGGCGAGCAGGCCCGCCTTCCGCAGTTCGGTGCGGCGCAGGTCGCGGGCGTGCCCGCGGAACCGTTCCGCCATCGAGCGGTGGCGGCCGAAGGCCTTGAGGATCCGGATGCCGAGGACCGACTCCTCCACGACGGTCGCGAGGTCGCCGTTCTGGTCCTGGGCCAGCCGGGCGGCGCCGGAGTAGCCGGACTCGAAGCGGCGGGTGAGCACGAACAGCGGGACGGTCGGCCCGAGCACGATCAGCGCCAGCCGCCAGTCCTGGGTGAACATCAGCGCCGTCCCGGCCAGGAAGGTCACCGTGTTGACGATGAGGAAGACCAGCGGGAAGGCCAGGAACAGCCGCATGACGTACATGTCGGCGGTCGCGCGGGAGAGCAGCTGGCCGGAGCCCCAGCGGTCGTGGAAGGAGACCGGCAGGCGCTGCAGCTTGGCGAAGAGGTCGCCGCGCATCGCCGTCTCGACACCGGCCAGCGGTCTGGCCAGCACCACCCGGCGGGTGTAGAAGAGGGCGGCCTCGACGAGGCCCAGCAGGAAGAGCAGGGCCGCCAGGGGCCAGAGGCCGTCGAGGTCGTGCTCGGCGATCGGGCCGTCGACGATCCGGCCGAGGACGGTCGGTACGAGCAGGGTGCTGAGTGCGGCGAGCAGTGCGGCCGTCACCGAGACGGCCAGGCGCACGCGGACCGGGCGGACGTACGGCCACAGGCGCAGCAGCGAACGCGCCGTCGACCGGCGGGGCGCGGGTGGCGCGGTGCCGGGTACGGCGGCGGAGTCGGGGCCGGCGGTGGTGGTGCCGGGGACGGTGTCGGGGGCTTGGTTCTCGGCCATCGCGGTGAGGGTAGGCCGGGGACCCGTCATTTCTCATCCGGTTTTTCGGACCTGTCGTCGATTACCGGCCAGGTGACGGCCGGTTCGGCGGTGGCCCGGGGGCGGTGCGGTGGCCCGGGGGCGGTGCGGGGGTCTGCGGGGGTGCGGGGCGGCCCGGGGTGGGGGAGGTCCGGGGCGGCGCGCGGTGTGCGGGGCGGCCCGGGCGGGGAGCGGCCCGGTCAGGCGGGCACCCGTAGCAGTTGCAGCGAGCGCCCGGCGAGCAGCACCGTGTGGTGCGGCGGGTGCTGCCCGCCGTCGCCCGCGCCCGCGTCGGCAGCGTCGGCGTCGTCGGCGGCGGTGTCGTCCTCGGCGGAGGTGTCGACGACCGTCTCGTAGCGGGCGCCCCCGGCCGTCCAGGGGGTGCCGGGCAGGGTGAAGGGCAGCGGCTGCGGACCGGCGTTGAGCAGCAGCAGGAAGCTGTCGTCGAGCAGCGGGCGGCCGCACGCGTCCCGTTCCGACATCGCGGTGCCGGAGAGCAGCATGCCGAGCGCGGCGGTCGGCGCGAACCAGTCGGCCTCGGTCATCTCGCGGCCGTCCGGGGTGAACCAGGCCAGGTCGGGGCCGCCGCCCGGGGTTGTGGCCCGGCCGGAGAAGAACGCCCGCCGCCGGAGCACCGGGTGGTGGCGGCGGAGCCGGACGAGCCGGGCGGTGAACGCGGACAGGCCGCGCCAGGCCGGGTCGTCGAGCAGCGACCAGTCCAGCCAGCTGACCTCGTTGTCCTGGCAGTAGGCGTTGTTGTTGCCGCCCTGGGTGCGGCCGAACTCGTCCCCGGCGGTGATCATCGGGACGCCCGTGGAGAGCAGCAGGGTGGCGGTGAGGTTGCGCAGCTGGCGCCGGCGCAGGGCGGTGACGGCGGGGTCGTCGGTCTCGCCCTCGGCGCCGTGGTTCCAGGAGCGGTTGTCGTCGGTGCCGTCCCGGTTGGCCTCGCCGTTGGCCTCGTTGTGCTTGCGGTCGTGGGAGACGAGGTCGCGCAGGGTGAAGCCGTCGTGCGCGGTCACGAAGTTGACGGACGCGTACGGGCGGCGCCCGGCGTGCTGGAAGAGGTCGGAGGAGCCGGAGAGGCGGTAGCCGAGCTCCCGGACGTCGGGGCTGGCGCCGCGCCAGAAGTCGCGCACGGTGTCGCGGTAGTGGTCGTTCCACTCGGCCCAGGGTGGCGGGAACCCGCCCACCTGGTAGCCGCCCGGGCCGACGTCCCAGGGCTCGGCGATCAGCTTCACCCGGCTGAGCAGCGGGTCCTGGGCGATGGCGGTGAGCAGCGGGTGGTCCATGGTGACGGCGTCGCCGCCGTGGTCGCCGCCGCCGGTGCCGCCGCCGCGGGCGAGGGCGGCGGCGAGGTCGAAGCGGAAGCCGTCCACGCCCATCTCGCGCACCCAGTACCGCAGCGAGTCGGTGATCAGCCGGATGACCTGCGGGCGGCGGGTGTCCAGGGTGTTGCCGCAGCCGGTGTAGTCGGCGTAGCCGCGCGGGCGGTGCGGCGGCAGCCGGTAGTGGCCGGCGTTGTCGATGCCTCGCAGGGACAGCGAGGGGCCCAGCTCGGCGCCCTCGGCGGTGTGGTTGTAGACGACGTCGAGGATCACCTCGATGCCGGCGGCGTGCAGTGCGCGGACCATCCGCCTGAACTCGTCGACCTGGCCGCCGCGCGAGCCGGACGAGGAGTAGCCGGCGTGCGGGGCGAAGTAGCCGACGGTGTTGTAGCCCCAGTAGTTGACCAGGCCGCGGGACTGGAGGTGGTCCTCGCTGACGTGCTGGTGGACGGGGAGGAGTTCGACCGCGGTGACGCCCAGTGCGGTGAGGTGCGCGACGGCGGCGGGGTGGGCCAGCCCGGCGTAGGTGCCGCGCAGGGCGGGCGGGACGTCGGGGTGGCGGAGGGTGAAGCCGCGGACGTGCAGTTCGTAGAGGACGGTCTCGGACCAGGGCGTGCGGGGGCGGTGGTCGTCCGCCCGGCCGGCGTGCTCCGGTGCGCCGTCGCCGGTTCCGTCCTCGCCGCCGGTTCCGTGCTCGTCGCCGGTTCCGTGCTCGCCGCCGGTTCCGTGCTCGTCGCGGACGACGACGGAGCGGGGGACGTAGGGGGCGGAGTCGCGGTTGTCGCGGACGGTGTCGGCGACCTCGGCCTCGGGCCAGCCGCGGACGGCGGCGCAGGCGGCGTCGTGGGAGGTGTAGGTGCCGTCGATCGCGCGGGCGTAGGGGTCGAGCAGCAGTTTGGCCGGGTTCCAGCGGGCGCCGGTCCACGGGTCCCAGCGGCCGTGCACGCGGTAGCCGTAGCGGGTGCCGGGGAGGATGCCGGGGACGAAGCCGTGCCAGGTGTCGCCGTCCTGTTCGGTGAGGCGCAGCCGGGTCTCGTGGCCGTCCTCGTCGAAGAGACAGAGGTCGACGGCCTCCGCGCCGGCGGCCCGGAGCGCGAAGTTGGTGCCGGGGCGGCCGTCCGGACCGGGGTGGAAGCGGGCGCCGAGCGGCTGCCGGCTGCCCGGCCACGGCACCGCCCCGGCGGGGTGGCCGTCGGCGGGCCGGCCGTCGGAGAGGTGGCCGGTGGCGGCTCCGGTGGCGTGCGCACGCACGGCGGTTGCCGAATCCTGCCCTGACGCCATGGCGCTGCCCTCCCTGGCGGGGTGTCCCGGACCCCTTGCGGTGTCTCATTCCCTGATCGCGCCGGACGGAAGCGGCTGAACGCGGTCTTACCGGCAGATGGCGCCCGGGCGCGCCCCGGTCCCACCATCCGGCCGCCCCGTGCCCGCCGCACGAATATGCAGACCGGTCTACATAGGCGGGCGGGATCAGCTGCACAGGAAGTCGGACCGGCCGACTTCCTGTGCAGCTCCCCCCAGAAATATGCAGACCGGTCTACAGAGTGGGCCGCCCCGGAAATGGGGTGTGGCGCAGGAAGTCGGCGGGCCCGACTTCCCGCGCGTGGAGTGCGCGTGGAGTGCGCGTGGAATATGCAGACCGGTCTACAGATTCTTGGTCCGGCGAAGGGGAGGCCTGCACAGGAAGTCGGCCGGTCCGACTTCCTGTGCAGGAGTGCTGGCCGAGGGGAGGCCTGCACGGGAAGTCGGCTGGGCCGACTTCCCGTGCGGCAGGTGGGGAGGGTGGGGGCGCGGAGGGCAGGAAGGGGAGGGGAGGCCAAATATGCAGACCGGTCTACAGATTCTCGGTCCGGCGGAGGGGGAGTTCTGCGCAGGAAGTCGACCCCGCCGACTTCCTGCGCGGGAGCAGGGGACGGCGGGAGGGCGAGGGAGGTCAAATATGTGGACCGGTCTACATAAAAAATCCGGGGGTGGGATCGGTGCTGGGCCGTGGGGGTGGGGGTTTCGGCGTGTCGGCGTGTCCGGGCGGGGGCGGTCTCGTTGTGGGGGTATCGGACGGACACGGTGGGAGGCCCCGGAAATGCGGCCCCGAGGACGTATGTGGCTACGGCGGCTGGCGGCGTCGCTCTGCTGCCTGGCGGTACTGGCCGGGTGCTCCGGCACCGCGGGTACGGCGGGGATCTCGAACGACGGCGCGGCCCCGTCGGCCGGCCCGGAGGGGCCGCCGCCGCCGTCCAGGGCGTCGATCACCGCGCTCCCCGCCGACGACGCCCAGAACCTCCCGCCCGAGGGCCCGGTGCGGGTGAACGTCGCCCAGGGCCGGCTGGTCTCCGTCCGGCTCGCCGACACCCGGGGCGGCGAGGTCCCCGGCTCGCTCTCCGCGGACGGCACCGGCTGGACGCCGGACGGCCCGCTGCCGCTGGCCACCAGGTTCACCCTGGACGCGGTGGCCGAGGACGACCAGGGCCGGCGCGCCGTCCAGCACAGCGACTTCTCGACGATGGCCCCGGCGCACACCTTCGTCGCCTTCTTCACCCCCGAGGACGGCTCCACGGTCGGCGTCGGCATGCCGGTCTCACTCCGGTTCAGCCGCCCGATCACCGACCGGGCCGCGGTGGAGCGGGCGATCGCGGTGACCGCCGACCCGCCGGTGGAGATCGCCGCGCACTGGTTCGGCGGCCAGCGCCTGGACTTCCGCCCCCGGGCGTACTGGGCGCCGGGCACCAGGGTCTCGGTCGCGCTGCGGCTCAAGGACGTGCAGGGCGCGCCGGGCGAGTTCGGCACCCAGGCCAAGGACGTCCGGTTCACCGTCGGCCGGGCCCAGGTGTCCACCGTGGACCTGGACGCCCACACCCTCACCGTGCGGGCCGGCCAGGGCGGCAAGGTGCTGCGCACGCTCAAGGTGTCCGGAGGGGACGCCAGGCACACCACGTACCGGGGCGTGCTGGTGGTGTCCGAGAAGTACAAGGTCACCCGGATGAACTCGCAGACCGTCGGGATGGGCGACGAGTACGACATCAAGGACGTCCCGCACGCGATGCGGCTGACCAACTCCGGCACCTTCGTGCACGGCAACTACTGGGCCGGCGCGTCGGTGTTCGGCACCGCGAACACCAGCCACGGCTGCATCGGCCTGGCCGACGTCAAGGGCGGGACGAACGCCGAGACCCCGGCGGGCTGGCTGTTCGAGCACACGATCCCGGGGGACGTGCTGGAGGTGAAGGCCTCGACGGGGGACGTGGTGCCGCCGAGCAACGGTCTGAACGGCTGGAACCTCCCGTGGGCCCAGTGGGTGGCCGGGAGCGCCCTGCGCTCCTCCGCGAGCCCGTCCGACGCCCCGGGCGCCGGGCCGTCGGCGAACCCCGCCCCGAACCCCGTCCCGAACACCGCCCCCGGTCCCGCCCCGAGCGGTTCCCCGACCCCCGCCGCCTCCCCCGGCCCGGCGGCGGGACTGCCCGCGGGCCCGTCGGCGGGTACCTCCCCGGGCGCCGCCACGACCGCCTCCCCCGGGGCCGTTCCCGGAGCCACCCCCTGACGCCCGCGGGCGGATGATCTTCACCCCCGTTCACCGGCCACCTCCCCGGGGTTCACCCGATCGGCCCAGCTATCCTGCTTGCCGCGCCGGTGCCCGGTGCGAAAGATCGCCGCTCCGGTGCAACCCGTCCGGGCGACAGCGCGTCCATCTGGATGGACACCGGGAGGGGAGAGACCGTGAAGCCGGTAAGGGCGGCCGACGCCGCGATACACACCACCGTCACCAGCCGCCGTCTGCGTCGCAGTGCGGTGGCGTTGGCGATGGGTGGCGTACTGCTGCTCACCGCGGCGTGCAACAGCGGCGGGGACGACGACAAGAAGTCGGGCGGGGAGGCGGCCGCCACGGCGGGCGCCAACGGCGCCGGCGACGCGGGCAACGGCGGTTCGCCGGCCGCGGGCCAGACCTCGGCCGCGCCGAAGACCTCGGCCGCCGTGGTGACCGTGGAGCCGAAGGACGGGGCCCAGGACGTCGCCCCGGACGGCGCGCTCAAGGTCAACGTCGCCAACGGCAAGCTCACCGCGGTCGAGGTGACCGACAAGGAGGGCAAGCCGGTCGCGGGCGCCATCGCCGCGGACGGCAGCGGCTGGAAGCCCAGCGCCCCGCTGGCGGTCGGCATGGCGTACAAGGTGAACGCCCAGGCCGCCGACGCCGAGGGCCTGGTGGCCGCGTCCACCACCTCGTTCACCACGCTGACCCCCGAGAAGAAGGTCTCCACCAACGACAACATCGCCGACAACGCCACCTACGGCGTCGGCATGATCGTCTCGGTGGTCTTCAACAAGGAGATCAAGAACAAGGACGCCGTCCTGGCCGGCATCACCTTCGAGACCAACAACGGCACCACCGTGAAGGGCCACTGGTTCGGCTCGAAGCGCCTGGACTTCCGGCCCGAGAAGTACTGGGAGCCCGGCACCAAGGTCACCATCAAGTACCGGCTGAAGAACGTCGAGGTCGCCCCGGGCGTCTACGGCGACGTGGAGAAGAACGAGCCGTTCACCATCGGCCGCTCCCAGGTCTCCGTGGCCGACTCGGCGAGCCACCAGATGACGGTGACCAGGGACGGCGCCAGCCACACCGTGCCGGTCACCCTCGGTGACGAGAAGAACCCCTCCTGGAACGGCACCATGGTGGTGATGTCCAAGGAGAAGGTCACCCGGATGAACTCGCAGACCGTCGGTCTCGGCGGCGAGTACGACATCCCGGACGTCCCGCACGCGATGCGGCTGACCACCTCCGGCACCTTCGTGCACGGCAACTACTGGGCCAACCCGTTCGGCAAGAGCAACGCCAGCCACGGCTGCATCTCGATGCAGGACGAGAAGGGCGGCAGCGACAACTCGGTGGCCGGCAAGTTCTTCAACGACTCGATCATCGGCGACGTCGTGGTCGTGAAGAACTCCAAGGAGAAGACCGTCTCCCCCGACAACGGTCTGAGCGGCTGGAACATCGGCTGGGCCAACTGGTAGCAGGCCCGGCGCCGCGTCCCGCGGCCGCCCGGCACGGACGGAACCCACCGGCCCGGTCCCCGCACGCGGGGGCCGGGCCGGCCGTCGTGCCGGGCGTGATCGGCTCCCGGCCGGGCGCCCCGGGGACCCTCCCGGAGGCCCTCCCGAACGCCTTTCCGAAGGACTCCCCGAACGGCGCAACCTTTCCGGCGGGTGCTGCGTGTACTGGTCGTGCGAGTACGAGGGAGGAGTCGACCGTGAAGTCGATACGCAGGATGGCGGCCGCCGGTCTGGCCGGGGGAGCACTGGTACTGGTCACCGCCTGTGGCGGGGGCGGCGGGGCCGGGAACGCGGCCGGGGCCGGGCCGGCGGCGGGCGGGACCGCGGGGGCCCCGTCGGCGGCGGGCACGGCACCGGCGGCGTCCGGGACGGCCCCGGGCACGGCGGCGGGCGCGCCCGCCACGAGCGCCGCGCCGAAGGTCTCGCAGGCCGTGGTGGACATACAGCCGAAGGCCGGCGCGGTGGACGTCGCCCCGGACGGCACGCTCAAGGTGGCCGTCTCCGGGGGCCGGCTCACCAGCGTCAAGGTGAACGACCGGGTGGGCAAGGAGGTGGCCGGCACGATCGCCGCCGACGGGGCGAGCTGGGTCCCGGCCGGCCCGCTGGCGGTCGGCACGGCCTACCAGGTGAGCGCGCTGGCGGCGGACGCCGGCGGGGTGGTCGCCTCGGCCGAGAGCAGCTTCACCACGCTGACGCCGGAGCGGGAGGCGAAGGCCTCCGACAACGTCGACAACGGCGCCACCTACGGCGTCGGCATGATCGTCTCGGTCAACTTCGACAAGGACGTGAAGAACAAGGAGGCGGTGGCGAAGGGCATCACCTTCAAGACCAGCGACGGCACGGTGGTCAGGGGCCACTGGTTCGGGAACCGCCGGCTGGACTTCCGCCCCGAGAAGCACTGGAACCCGGGGACGCAGGTCACCGTCCAGTACCGGCTGAAGAGCGTGGAGCTCTCGCCGGGCGTGTACGGGGGAGTGGACCGGGACGAGCCCTTCACTATCGGGCGATCCCAGATCTCGACGGTTGACGCGAAGACGCACCGGATGACGGTGGTCAAGGACGGCGTCAGCTCGGTCGTGGACATCACCTCCGGCTCGTCCGAGTTCCCGACCTGGAACGGCACCATGGTCGTGATGTCCAAGGAGGGCGTGGTGCGGATGCAGTCCAGCACCCTGCCCGGCATGACCGGCAAGCCGTACGACCTCCAGGCCCCGCACTCCATGCGGCTGACCACCTCCGGCACCTACGTGCACGGCAACTACTGGAGCAACGCCTTCGGCAAGGAGAACGTCAGCCACGGCTGCGTGGGCCTGAAGGACGTCGAGGGCGGCGCCGCGGGCACCTCGGCGGGCAGGTTCTACGACGACTCGCTCATCGGGGACATCGTCGCGGTGCAGAACTCCTCGCGCGGGCAGGTCGCGCCGGACAACGGGCTCAGCGGCTGGAACCTCGACTGGAGCGCCTGGTAGGAGGCGCCGGGCGTCCGGCCCCGCGCGGACCCGGGCGCCCACCGCGGACACCACCGCGGACACCACTGCGGACGCCTCCCCGAACGCCTCTCCGGAAGCCCTTCCCGAGGCCGGTCCGGGCGGCTGTCCGGACACCGGTCCGGACGAACGGGGGTTCGGCGAACGCGGGTTCGGGTTGCTTGCGGCATATGCCGAAAGAGTGGTGATCGTTTGCTCATTGTCCGTACGCGGCCGCTTGCGTTCCGCAATGATGGGTCGCATGGCGGGTTGGGGCGAAACAGATCAGTCATCAGTTCCGGGATCCAGCTTGGTAGCTGACGCGTCGTGGACCCCGTTCCAGGATGCCCTGGCGGCCCTGGAACGGCTCAGCTCGGGCGAGCTGGAGCAGATGTACGTCGGCAGACTGTGCGACCGGACGGCACCCGGCGAGGTGCGGTTGCCGTCCCGGCCGGAGAGCTGCCCGGTGGCGCGCCGGCTGGTGCTCGCGGTTCTGGAGACCTGGGAACTGCACCAGCACCTGGAGGTCGGGGAGTTACTCACCAGCGAGCTCGTCGCCAACGCGGTGCGGCACGCGGCCGGGCGGACGGTCGGACTCCAGGTGACGCGCAAGCCGGGCTGGGTCCGGGTGGAGGTGCGGGACTCCTCGCGGGCCCTGCCGTGTCTGATCCTGGCGGAGCCGCTGCCGGTCACCGAGCGCGGCCGCGGGTTGCAGGTGGTCGACGATCTGGCGGACCGCTGGGGTGCGGACCTGCTGCCGCGCGGCAAGGGCGTCTGGTTCGAGCTGAAGGTCCGCGAGCGGGTCTGAGCGCCGCCGGGAGCCCGGGTGACCGGCGCTCCCGGCGTTTTCGCCGTCCCCGGGCGAGGGGACACGCCCGGGAGTGCGCCGCCGGAAAAACGTCCGGGAGGGCGGGTCCGGAAAACACGCGGGGCCCCCGGTGCGCCGTGGTCCGGCTGCTGGGGGCCCCTGCAGGTCATCGCGCCGGCCAAGGGGGTGCGTGCCGCGCGATGGGCGTCGGCCGTGCCAGGTCGGGCGGGCCGAGGTCATCGTCGCCCAGGGGCGCGCGCCAGCTGCCGGCGTCCGCCCTTGGACACTTCGACTATCGCACGGATCTCAGCATGTGGGCAAACCAGATGGCTTCGATTTCAAGGTTTGTAACTTAGTTCACCTTGGGAATTTGCATAGGTTCACGTCGTCGCCTGAGATTATTCACGATCGGGACTATTGGGGCCTGCGCACAGGGCCGCTCTGGCGAGAGTCGCGTGCCGGTGGACGGCCATCGGGGCCAGCCGTGCGGGCGGCGGCGGGGAGATCGACCGGCCGCCCGCTCGGCAGGCCCGGCAGAGGCCGCCGAGCAGGGCCGGCGGGCGTGCCGGGACGCGGCAGTCGGTGCACTCGGCGAGGCGGGTCACCGGCGGGACGGCGGGCGGCTGTCCCGGCTGCCCCGGTCGGCCGGGTCGGTCCGACCGTCCCGGGCGGACCGGCGGGAGTCTGTCGAGCAGCCGCCTGCGGGTGAATCCGGCCGGGCTGTGGATCTCCGGCGGCAGACCGCCGGTCATCGCCGACCGGAAGAGCTCCCCGTCGGCACCCCTGGCCAGCCACTCGGCGGCCAGCGGTTCGAGGGCCGCGCAGTCGGCGGCGGAGAGGGCCAGGCGGCGGTCGGCGACCCCGAGGTCGGCCAGCGCGCGGTAGGCGGGGGTCTCTTCCGGAGGAGGGGGCTGGACGTCGGTTGACTCCTCCCGCGGACGCGCGGCGGGCGGCGCGTCCGGCGGAGCCTCGCCGGTGGCGATGAAGTGGTTCCACCAGGCGTCGCCGCGCGGAGTGCGGGAGAAGTACGTCCGGAACACCCACTGGCTGCGGTCGGCGCCGACCCGCTCGCGCACCCGGCGCAGGTGGCCGGCCGCGGAGAGGTTGTTGAGCGCCGTGCGGACGGCCTGCTGCCCGTAGAGCGGGTTGAACGCGGCGAGGGACTTCACGTCCATCGCGGCCCCCTCGGGGAAGCGGTCGATCAGGTTGGCGAGGAACGCCTCGCGAACGGGCAGGTGTGCGAAGTCACGTGCCGCTCGCGCGAGTTCGCCGGGGGCGCAGCGCTTTCCGTAGCCCGGCGGGGCGAGTTCCGGGCCGGGAGGGAGGGTGATGGCGCTAAGGTCGTGGATAGCCACAGGATCGACTTCTCTCGATCGTGAGGGTCAGGCCCCCGTTCGGTGTTCCAGCACCGGCGGGGGTTGTTTCGTCTGAGCCGCACGCTACATGGTCACGACGCGCCGTGGCGAGCGGTGACGATAAGTCATATCTGCTGGCTGGAAGACCACTTGGGTGGGAGGGTGGGGGTGTTTCCCACCCATTCCCACAGGGGTCACTCGCCTTCCGACGCCTGAGCTTCGGAGGCGAAGGCGACGAAGTCCGCCCAGGCGGAGGGGGAGAAGGAGAGCCGGGGGCCGGCCTTGTCCTTGGAGTCGCGGACGAGGACGGAGGAAGCGGAGGCGGCCACTTCGACGCACTCCCCGCCGTCACTGGTGCTGTAGCTGGACTTGAACCACTCGGGGTCGCTGTTCATAGCTCCTCCGCCATCTTCCCGATGAACGTCTCGGACTCCTCAATGCTGAGGGCCTGCATGCGGATCATGCCATGGCGTTGTGCAAGGACGTTCACTCGTTCGGCGTCGGCGTAGAGGACGCCCGTGTTCTGGCCTTCGACGTAGGCGAGCTGCTGGTGATCGGGTGTCTCCAGGAGGATCACGGGGCCGTCGAGGGCGTTGGAAGCGGTGCGATTCAGCGGCAGTACCTGGATGGAGACGTTGCGCAGTCTGCCGACGTCGAGGATCTGGGTGAGCTGGCGCTTCATGACGTCTCTGTCACCCACGATCGTTCGCAGCGCGGCCTCATGGATGACGAAGCCGTGGAACACCGTCGGGGTCCGTCTCAGCCGGTCCTGCCTCTGGAGTCGCCCGGAGACACGTGCCTCGACGGCTTCGTCGTCGAGCGGGGGGTACGAGTTGCTGATGGTTTCCCGGGCGTACTCCTCGGTCTGCAGCAATCCCGGAACGAGCAACGTCGAGTAGGCGTGAAATGCGATGGCCTCACTCTCGGCCTGCGTGTATCCGCGTGAGTAGGACGAGAACTTTTCGGAGATCAGGTAGTCCTTCGCCCCCAGCAGCAAGCCCCGCGCGTCGCACAGCTCGTCCGCCGTCTCCAGCAGCTTCAGCGACGGCTTCCGCCGCCCCGCCTCCATCGACCGCACGCTCTCGATGTCGTAGTTGGCCGCGCGGCTCAACTCCTCCCTCGTCACACCCGCGTGCGCGCGCCACCGCTTGATCTGGTCGCCGCAGTACTTCCAAGCCATCGGCGGCTGCGCGGGCGCGCCCATCCCGGACCCCCTCGTGTGCGGTCGGACGGCGAGTCACCTCACCGGTGTACCTCAGGTGCAACTCCCGAGGCTATGCCCCCACCCCGTTACCTGGAACGTGAAATGGCCGAACTCCGCTCCCCCGAGTGACGCCCCCCTCCTCCCCGCCAAGGACCCCCATGGTCGAGTGGACGTTCCCCCGTCACCCCCGCAGCGTCGGCCGCGCCCGTGTCGAACTACTCCGGCAGGCCTACGAGTGGAGCCTCCCGGACGAGACCGCCGAGACCGCCCTGCTCCTCCTCAGCGAACTCGCCACCAACGCCTGCCGGCACACCGACGCCCCGCGCGACCGCCACATCCTCGTCACCTGCGCCGTCCTCGACGACGCCACCCTCCGCGTCGAGGTCTCCGACGCCGACCCCCGCCTGCCCGACCCCCGCGACGCCGGCCCCGACGACGAGTCCGGCCGCGGCCTCGCCCTCGTCGCCGCCCTCGCCACCACCTGGGGCGCACACCCCCGGGGCCCGGGCTTCGTCGGCAAGACGGTCTGGTTCGAACTGAAGGCCTGACGGAAGCCCGACGGGGACCTCCGAGACGCACGTGAAGCGACTGACGGCGAACGGGTTCCGGGGCTTCGACGGGCGCGGGCGGTGGACCTCGAACGGGCAACGGCTGGTATGACTGGGGCATGCAGGAAGAGACGGCACGCTCCGCGATCGACACGTTCATCTCCGCGTTCAACGCCTCGGACGACAGCTATGTGACCGCCCTGCTCTCCCGGGCCCTCACCTCGGACGTGGTCTTCTGGGGGCCGCTGGGTCGCAGCGAGGGAATCGCGGCGGTCGAGCGGTTCGTGCTGGACATCCGGCGCCACCCGGCGGGGACCGGCACGATGGCGCGCTGCTCGGAGGTGGACATGCCCGACGAGTGGGCCCGGTACCAATGGGCCTTCACCACACCGGACGGAGGCCCCCGCCTGGCGGGAACGGACGTCGTCCACCTCCGGCGGAACCTCATCGACCAGGTCATCGTCTTCGCGGGGGAGATCGAGCCGTTGGCCTCCTGAGTCGTCCTGCTGCCGCCGTCCTTCTCGCCGGGAACCGGGAGCAGGCGCCCGGACCGCTGCGCGACCCGGTGCTCCGGGAGTCCTCCGTCTAGAGGAACAGCGCCGCCAGGCGGGGGAGGCGGCGGTGCATCTCGGCGTCGTCGTCGAAGTCGAAGTCCTCGCCCATGTCGGGTTCCTCCTGGAGGGTGTGCTGTCCGGCGTCGAACAGCCGGTGCCACTCGTCCTCGCCGTACGTGGCCGCGAACGCCATCGCCCCCGTGTAGTTGGTGTCCTCGTCGAACACCTCCTCCAGCTCCGCCGGATCCTCGCCGAGCGCCCAGGGGTGCCCGGCGAGGCTGTCGGGGGAAGCGAGGACGCGCTCGTACCAGTCGCGGCCGAGGGCGATCACGCCGGCGCGGAAGTCCATGAACGAGTCGTCGGAGCAGCCGCCGCCGACGAGGTACCCGGCGGCCCACACGTCCCACCGGTACAGCGCGCCGTGCAGGTGGTTGAACCGCAGTTCGAACGCGACGATCTCGTCCCGGGGCCGCCCGGTGAGCAGTTCGGTCAGCTGCTCGGCGAACGTGCGTGCCGCCGTGGTCCGGGCGCGGGCCTGCGCGACCAGCGCCCAGAACGCGTCGGGCGGCAGCGGCGGCGGGAGGGGCGAGGGGGTGTCCGTGGTCATGGCGACACCCTCGCAGACGGGTCCGACAGCGCTCTGCGGCCGTCGCCCTACGGCAGTCGCGCGATGGCCTCCTCGTGGTGCTCGACGTACTCGACGATCGCGCCGCCGGGGTGGCGGACGGTGACGTTGCGGCCGGTGGGGACGGTGTTGGGGCCGTCGAGGATCTCGCCCCCGTGCTCGGCGAGGAGGGCGAGGGCCTCGTCCAGGGAGGTGATGATCACGGTGGCGTGGGTGGCCCGGTAGGGGGCGAGGGCCTCCGGGGTGCCGGCGAGGAGCAGGTGGCCGCCGACCGCCGCGAGCTCCAGGCCGCGGTACGCGAAGCGCAGCGAGGGCTGTTCGCCGGTGAGGCCGACGAAGGCGGGCAGGGCGGTGTCGAGGTCGTCGACGTAGACGCGGGTGTAGGTGCGGACGACGGGCATGGCCGGACTCCTTGATCATTTCGACATTCCCGAAACGAGAAATCGAGCCGGATACTACGGGCCGTAGGAGAACCGGCGAAAGGGTGCACCCGATGGAGATGTCCGTGGTCCTGCACGCCCTGGGCGACCCGGTCCGGCTGGAGCTGGTCCGCCGGATGGCCGCCGACGGCGAGTGCGCGTGCAGCCCAGCGGGTCTGGACGTCGCGCGTTCCACGCTGACCAACCACTGGCGCATCCTGCGCGAGGCCGGCCTCACCGACACCCGGGCGGACGGCAAGGCCCGGATCATGTCCCTGCGCCGGAGCGAGACGGACGCGGCCTTCCCGGGTCTGCTGGCCGCCGTCCTCGGCGGCCGGCCCTGACCCGGGACCGGGCGGCGCCCCGGGCGCGGGCGCTCGCCAGGCGGGCCCGGCGTCCGGGGTGCCCGTGACTCAGGGACGCCCGTGACTCAGGGGCGCGGGGGGAGGACGTTCTCGGGGAACTGGGAGAGGACGTTGCCGGGCGGCCCGTAGGAGCAGATCACGTACGTCTCGTACCAGGCGGAGCCGCGGCCGTGGGACCGGGCGCAGCCGAGGCGGGTGGTGGACCTCCAGACGACCTGGGTGAACAGGCCGGTGCCGGGGGAGTAGCCGGGCCGGGTGAAGTCGTAGGCCCTGCCCTGGGCGTACCAGGTGTCGACGGCCTGCCGGCAGGTGGCCCTGGCGGGACCGTCGGAGCCGTGCCAGTACTGGTTCTCGCCGTAGCCGGGGTCGAGGCCGCCGTGGCCGGCGGAGAGGCCCTCGGAGGCCGAGACCACGGCGGCGCGGCTCCGGGCGTACTCCTGGGCGGCGGGGTCGGTGACCAGGGCCGGGGCGCCGTGGCGGGCGCGGTACTGGTTGTGGGCCTGGAGGCAGTCCTCGGTGAAGGCGGCGTCGGTGGCGTCCGGCAGCGGGGTGCGGGCCGCCGCCGGGGTGGTGCCGGACGCGGCCAGGGCGGCCGCCAGCAGCAGGGGGGTGAGGGTCCGGGCACCGATTCGGGTTCTGTTCATCCGCGCTTCCATGGGCTCGCGTTCGGGTGGTTCGTGCTCCACCGTGTCAGCGGCCGGGCTCGCGGGGGGCGACCCGCGCCCCCTTTCACTCACCCGAGCGAGCGTGCGGCGAGTCCCATGCGCCTCCTGAGTCCCACGCACCTCCCACGCACCGCCGCCTTCCCGGCGGCGGGCGGCTCCGGAGACGGCCGGGCCCCCGCCACGTGGTGGCGGG
>NZ_JBHJRC010000039.1:0-39107 GCF_042261735.1 Kitasatospora sp. NPDC056327
GGCGGGGGGCGGGGGGCCCCCCCTCCGCGCCTCCCTGCTTCCCGGGCCCGGCGCGGCCCGGCTCCCGCTCCCGTCGCCTTCCCCGCCTGCGGAGTCCCTCCCTTGCCCGGTGCTCGGGCCCGGTCCAGACTGATCGTCGGACGAGGGGGTGCCATGGCGGAGCGGACACCGGCCGACGGGCCCGCCCCGGGCGTTCCGGCGGACGGTCCGGCGGGCGGGGCGGCGGACGGTCCGGCGGACGGTCCGGCGCCGTTCGGACCGCGGCTCCGGACGTACCGCCGGCGCGCCGGACTGAGCCAGGACGCGGCCGCGGCCCGGGCCGGGATCAGCACCCGGGCGCTGCGCGACCTCGAACACGACCGGGTCCGGCGGCCCCGTCCGCAGACCCTCCGGCGGCTGGCCGGGGTCCTGGAGCTGACCGGCGGCGAGCTGACCGGGCTGCTCGCCGGCCTGTCGGCCACCGCCCCCGCCGCCCCGTCGCGGGACACCGCGGGACCGCGCCTGCTGGTCCTCGGCCCGTTCGTCCTGGACCCCGGCCGCACCCCGGCCCCGGTCACCGGCCCGATGCTGCGCCGTCTGCTCGGCCTGCTCGCGCTCAAGCACCCCGAACCGGCCACCCAGCAGGAGATCACCGACGTCCTCTGGCCGTCCGGACCGCCCGGGTCCCGGCAGAACCTGGTCCACACCTACGTCAGCCGGGCCCGCCGGCTGCTGGAACCGGACCGCCCGCACGGCGCCCCGCCGCCGGCCGTCGTCCGGACCCCCACCGGGTACCGGCTGGCGGCCCCCGGGGACGCGACCGACCTCGGCCGCTTCGACGGCCTGCTGGCCCGGGCGACGGACGGACGGCGGCCCCCGGACCGGGCGGCGGCGTACGAGGCGCTCACCCGCGCCCTGCGGTGGTGGCGCGGCCCGGTGCTCGCGGACGCCGACCCGGCGCTGAGCCGGCACCCGGCCGCGGTCGCGGCCAACGGGCGACGGATCCGGGCCGCGCTGCTGCACGCCGACACCGCGCTGCTGCTGCGCCGGCCCGGCGAGGCCGTCCCGCTGCTGGGGGACCTGGTCGACGCCGAGCCGCTGCACGAGGGGCTGCACGCCCGGCTGATCCTCGCCCTCGCCGCAGCCGGGGAACAGGCCGCCGCGCTCGACGTGTTCGGCCGGCTGCGGGTCCGGCTCGACGAGGAGCTGGGCATCGCGCCCGGCCCGGAGGTCCGGGACGCCCAGCTGCGGGTGCTGCGCCGCCAACTGCCCCTCGCCCCGGGGCCGGAGACGATCCCCGTCCCGGCCGCCCTCCCCGGTGCCGTCCCGGCCACCGTCCCCGCCGTCCCCGCCGTCCCCGCCGTCCTCCCAGATCCGCGGCCGGCCCAGCTGCCCGCCGCACCGGGCTCCTGGGTCGGCCGGCACCGGCAACTGCGGGAACTGGACGCCCTGGTGGCCCCCGGCCCCGCGCCGCGCCCGCACCTGGTGACGGTGGTCGGCCCGCCCGGCATCGGCAAGACCGCCCTCGCCACCCACTGGGCGCACGCCCGGCGGGCCCACTTCCGGGACGGGCAGCTGTTCGTCGACCTGCGCGGCCACTCCCGGCTCCCGACGCTGCGCCCCGGCGACGTCCTGGCGCAGTTCCTCCGCGCCCTCGGCACCCCGCCCGACCGGCTGCCCGCCGACGAGGGCGAGGCCGCGGCGCTCTACCGGACCCTCCTCGCCGACCGCCGCATGCTGATCGTGCTGGACAACGCGCGCGACGCCGAGCAGGTCCGCCCGCTGATCCCGGGTGCCCCGGGCTGCGCGGTGGTGATCACCAGCCGCAGCCGGCTCGCCGGACTGGTCGCCAGCGACGGCGCCCGCCGGCTCGGCCTGGACGTCCTCGACCCGGACGAGGCGCTCCACCTGCTGGCCGGCACCGTCGGCGCGGACCGGGTCGCGGCCGAGGAGGAGGCCGCCCGCCGACTCGTCTCGATCTGCGGCGGCCTGCCGCTGGCGATCCGGATCGCCGGCGCCAACCTGCTCGCCCACGGCACCGGGATCGCCGACCACTGCGAGGAGTTGGCGGGCGACGACCTGATCGGCCGGCTGCACGTCGAGGGCGACCACCGCTCGACGGTGCGGGCCGCCTTCGAGCTCTCCTACCGCGCGCTCCCGGCCGCCGCCCGGCGGATGTTCCGGCTGCTCGGCCGGATGCCCGGCCCGGACCTCTCCGCGGACGCCGCCGCCGCGCTGGCGGACGTGCCCCCCTCCGCGTCGGCCGTCCTGCTGGACCGCCTGGGCGACGCCCACCTGGTGCAGCGGCGCGCGGCCGGCCGGTTCGGCCTGCACGACCTGCTGCGCTCCTACGCCCGCGAGCTGGCCGGCCGCGAGGAGACGCACGCCGCGCACCGGCGGCTCTTCGACTGGTACCTGCACCGCGCCGACGCGGCGGCCCGGCTGCTCTACCCGGTGGCGCCGTCCGTCGTCCCGGCGCGGCCGTCCGGCACCGGGGCCGCACCGTCCGGCGGCCCGGCGGGCGCCGCCGCCGGTGCGGGGGCCCCGGCCGCGCCGGTCTTCCCCGACCACGCCCGCGCCGCGCAGTGGCTGGACGACGAGCGGGAGAACCTGGCCGGTGCCGTCCTCCAGGCCTCCGGGGCCGGCTTCACCGGCGTCGCCCAGCGGCTGGCGGAGAGCCTTCACGGCTACCTCTCCACGGGGATGTACACCGGCGACTGCTTCGAGGCGGCGACCGCCGGCCTCTTCGCCTCGATCGCCGACGACGGACTGCGGGCCCGGGCCGGCGCCCGGCTGCGGCACGCCGGGTGCCACGGCGGCCCGGCCGGCGACACCCGGGCCGTCGCACTGTTCACCAGGGCGCTGGACCTCGCCCGGCAGCACGGCTGGCACGACGGCCAGGCGCTCGCCCTGCGCGGCATCGGCCCCGTGCGGCAGGGCGGCGGCATGCGGATCGCCTACGACCACCTCTCCCGGTCGCGGGAACGGGCCGCCCCGCCCGGCCCGCCCGGCCCGCCCGGCCTCGGACTCCCCCGGCGCAGCGGCCGGACACCCGGCACCGACGACCTCGCCACCCTGGGCCTCATCAGCTGGAAGCTCGGCCGGCTGGACGAGGCCGCCGGACACTTCTCGCAGGTGGCCCGGCACTTCCACGAGCTCGGTGCGGCCCGCGAGGAGGCGGTCTCGCACACCAACCTGGGCGTCGTGCACCGCGCGCTGGGCCGTCCCGGCGAGGCGATCCGGCTGCTCGGCGAAGCCCTGCCGGTCCACCTGCGGCACGACAACAAGTTCAGCGAGGCGGTGGCACTCAGCTGCCTCTCGGGCGCGCACACCGACCTCGGCGACCACACCGCCGGACGGCGGCTGGCGCACACCGCGCTCGCCGCCGCGCGGACGCTGCGCAACCGGGCGCTGGAGGCCAACGCCCTGCTGGCGCTGGGTGCCGCGCAGGAGGCCGCCCGGGAGCCGGACGGCGCGGCCGAGAGCTACCGGGAGGCCCTGCGCCTCGCCGAGGCCGTCAACGACCGCTTCCCGCAGGCCGCCGCGCTGGTCGGGCTCGCCACGGCCCGGACCGCCGCGGAGCCGGTGACCGCCCTGCGCACCGCTGAGCGCGCCGTCGCGCTCGCCCGCGAGGCGGAGTTCCGGATGATCGAGGGCTGCGCGCTGACCGCGGTGGCCGCCGCACGGGTACGGCTGGGCGACTCCCGGACCGCCCTGCGGGCCGGGCGGGACGCCCTCGCCCTGCACCGTGAGACCGGCCACCGGCCGGGCGAGGCGCGCAGCCAACTCGCGCTCGGCCAGGCGCAGTCGGCGCTCGGCGCGGCGGGCACGGCGGTCGGGCACTGGCGCGAGGCGCTGCGGCTCTCCCGGGCGATGGGCGCGGCCCGGATCCGCTGACACCACGGCACGACACCGCCGGGAAGCCGCTCCGGCAGTTGCCGCCGTTCTGCCGGTCCCCGCGGCCCGGCCGCCGCCCGCCCGGCCCGCGACCGGCCGCGACCGGAACAACCGCAGGTCGGAGCAGGTGCGCCCGTCCCGCCCGGGCCCTCGCCGGCACCACCGCCCCCTCCGCTCCGCTTCCAGGAAGCCGCCCAGTGGATCTCCCTACGGTGGGTCGCACCCGCCAGGCCGTCCCGAGGAGCGCCGCATGAGCCGGTTCGACCACATCGCCTTCACCCCGGCCGTGCGCCGGGTCCAGGAGGAGATGGGCAGCGCCACCGCCGCCGAACGCCGCCTGCGGTCCCCGGCCGGCGCGCCCCAGCCGCTCACGGACACCGAGGCCGGCTTCATCCGCGGCCTCGACGGCTTCCTGTTCGCCAGCGTCGGCGCGACCGGCTGGCCGTACGTCCAGTTCCGCGGCGGCCCCCCGGGCTTCGTCCACGTCCTGAACGAGCGCACCCTCGGCTACCTGGACGTCCGGGGCAACCGGCAGTACGTCACCACCGGCAACCTGCGCGGCGACGACCGGGTCGCGCTGTTCTTCCTCGACCACGCCCGCCGGGCCCGCCTCAAGCTGTTCGGCCGCGCCACCGCCGTCCCGGCCGCCGACGCCCCCGCGCTCGCCTCCCGCCTGGCCTCGCCGCGCACCGAGGGCACCGTCGAGCAGCTGGTCACCGTCCGGGTCGAGGCCTTCGCCTGGAACTGCTCCAACCACATCACCCCCCGGTTCGGCCAGGACGACCTCACCGCGGCCCTGGCCCCGGTCCGCGACCGCCTCGCCCTGCTGGAGCGGGAGAACGCCGCCCTGCGCGCGGAACTCGCCCGGCTCACCGTCGAAGGAACGCAGCCATGCCCGACCTCCTGACCGACCGCCCCGCGGCGCCCGCGGCCGCCCCACCGCCGGCGATCTGGTCCCGGAACTTCCGCTACTACTTCACCGCCCGCAGCGCCGGTCTGCTCAGCTGGGCGATGCTGCCGGTCGCCGTCTCGGCCGGTCTGCTCGGCGGCGGGCACGGCCTGGCCTCCGCGGGCTACGCGATGGCCTTCCTGATCGGCCCGTTCGCCGGCCTGGTGCTGTTCGGGGGCGTGCTCGCCGACCGCTTCACCGCCCGCCGGATGATGATCGGCGCCGACCTGGCCAACCTGGTCGCCCACGTGCTGCTCGCCCTGCTCTTCCTGCACGGCGCCGACCGGCTCTGGCAGCTGTACGCGCTGCTGGCGGTGGCCGGCACCGCCAACGCGATGTTCCAGCCCGGTGCCTCCTCGACCGTCCCGCTGGTGTCCCGGGACGTCCAGGGCGCCAACGGGGTCCTGCGCACCGCCGAGGCGCTCACCGGGCTCGGCGGCCCGGCCCTGGCCGGCGTCCTGGTCGGCCTCGGGGACACCGCCTGGGTGATGGCGATCTCCGCCGTCGCCTACGGCACCAGCGCGCTCTGCCTCCTCGCCCTCCGCCTCGGCCCGGTCCCCGCCCCGCCCGCCGGCCAGGGCCTCTGGCGCAACCTGGCGGCCGGCTGGCGGGAGTTCCGCGCCCGCAGCTGGCTCTGGGGGGTGATCGTGATCTGGATGGTCTTCGCCGTGCTCTCCTCGGGCCCGCTGCTCCCGCTCGCCGCCGGCCTCGTCGTCCCCGAGCACGGCGCCACCGCCTTCGGCCTGATCAACTGCGCGCTGGGCGCGGGCACCGTGGCCGGCGGCCTGCTCGCGATCCGCTACAAGCCCGCCCGCCCGCTCGCCGCCGGCGCCGTCGCCATGCTCGCCAACCCCCTCTACCCGCTCGGCCTCGTCCTCGACTGGCCGGTCTGGCTGCTCGCCGCCGCCCAGGTCGCGGCCGGCGTGGGCGTCGGCTTCTGGGGCGTCATGTGGGCCACCAGCGTCCAGACCCAGGTCCCCGGCGAGGTCCTCAACCGCGTCCACGCCTACGAGGTCGCGGGCTCCGTCGGCATGTACCCCGTCGGCAGCGCCCTGGCCGGCCCCGCGGTCGCCGCCTTCGGCACCGACCGCGTCCTCCTCGTCGGCGCCGCCGTCGCCCTCCTCACCTCCCTCGCCCTCCTCACCGCCCACCCCGTCCGCACCCTCCCCCGCGCGTCCTCGCCCTCCCCCTGACCCACCCGGTTCCGCTGTCCCACGAGCCGGCAGGGCACAGCGAGGTCGGCACTGCTCGGCCACGGAAGCACCCACAGCGCAATGGACGGCCCATTATGCGGATAACTCGACTTCCTGCAAGTTGTTTTGATGACCAATCAGATCAATTGCTACGGTTGCCGCCTACTTACGGCAGGTACCCGGTATCTGCCACGGAAAGGGGCATGCCATGAGCATCGCCGTCGATCCTGCGCGCCTGAGCCTGACGCGACAGGAGTCCACCTACCTCGCCATTCGAACCACTCAGGGCGGTCGAACCGTCTACAGCACGCGTGTGCCGCTCTCCGAGCTCTCCGTCATCCTTCCGGTCCCCGATCCCGACAAGGTCGACCCGGACAACCGTCGGGTCGACCTCCGCCATGCCAAAGGCTTCGGCCAGTACCTGGCCGACAACCCCAAGTGGGTCGCCCCGGCCCTCCTGGTCCGGGATGCCGGTTCCTGCCGGTTCGAGCTGCTGAGCAAGGACGGCAGCGTCGGCTACCTGGTCGTCCCCTGGGCCATCGGCGGCATCGGCCGACTCATCACGATCGACGGCCAGCACCGCATTCTCGGCGTCCACCTGGAGAAGAAGCACCTGACCGACGAGATCACTCGCATCGAGCGGGAGCTCTACCGGGCCACCGATGCCCGCAAGGCGAAGCTGGAGGAGGAGCGCACCACCGTCATGGCCCGCATGGGGCGACTCCAGAACGAGTACGTCGGCATCGACATCTACGTGGAGCTGGACGCCGTCCAGGGCCAGCAGATGTTCGTCGACGTCGCCGACAACGCCAAGGGCATCTCGGGCGCCGTGCGCGCCCGCTTCGACACCTCCCGGATCGCCAACCGCACGCTCTCCGACATCGTCACCCACCCGATGCTCAACGGGAAGGTCGACATCGAGCGGGACCGCATGACCGATGCCAACCGCAACCTCATCGGCGCGAAGCACGTTGCCGACATCACACGCGCCGTCATTGCCGGCCCCGGCGGGCGCGCGAACAAGAAGGTCGAGGCCCTGACCGACCAGGAGGTCATCGAGAACGTCCGGGGTTTCCTCGACGTGGTCTCGACCGCCTTCGAGGGCCTCGCCTCCGTCACCGAGGAGGACACCGACAACTACCGCGCCTCCCTGGCCGAGAAGCCCAAGAAGGGCGAGTCGGTGCCCGAACCCACCAAGGCCATGGAACTGCGGAAGACCTCACTGCTGGGCTCGGTCGGCATGCTTCGGGTCCTCGGCGGCGTCTACCGGAACCTGAAGGACGACGGCGTCGAGGACGGCGACATCCAGGAGTTCTTCAAGAAGCTGGACCGGCACATGGCGGCCCCGGTCGCCGAAACCAGCATCTGGCGCACCTCTGCGGTCAACGAGCATTTCGAGCCGTACGCGAAAGCACCCATCATGCGCACCCAGAACATCGTGCAGCTGACCGTCGCCATCACCGGTTGGTACAGGAAGGCGCCGAGCGCCCTGTAGCACCGACCGCGGTCGCCGGGTGCCCCCTCCCCACCTCAATTGGGGAGGGGGCACCCCATGATCTCACCAGAGCTGTGCACAACGGCAGCCCCGGGCACGGATCACCTGTCCGCACCCATGCGTCACCAGCAGGGCCGGCCGAGCCCGCGCCGGGCCGGTTCACGCTCGCGGAGCGCGTGGACCCGGCAGGGCGGCAGCCACTCAGATCGCGTCAACCCAACGGTTCCGTTGGAGCCGATCACCGCCCTTCGGGTTGCCATGAGCGCTGGGGCCACTGCGCGGAGCCCTGTCAGTCCCGTGGGCGAAACTGGAACCACCGACGGTGCCGTCCGTCAGCCGGAACGGCAGCGAATCGCTGCTCCAGGCCAGCAAGGGGAGATGCTCGTGAAGCCCGAGATGATTCAACATGCCGTAGAGGAATTCTGGTTCAAGCGAGACGGCCAGGCCCAGAATCTGGAGGACGGCGGAACTGCCGGCGGTGCGGCCCGGGCCAATGGACACCTGGGGGGAGTCACCAGCCTCGTGCGGAGCATCTTCGTCGACAACGGCCTGGACCCCGAATGCGTAAGGGTCGGGTCCCCCTACCTCCCCGGCTACTACCGTGTACGCAAGCAGTGGGACCTCGTCGCCACCTACAAGGACACGTTGGTGGCGGCGATCGAATTCAAGTCGCAGGTGGGGAGTGTCGGAAAGAACATCAACAACCGTTTCGAGGAGGCGCTGGGAACCGCCACCGACACGCGTGACGCCCAGAAGAAGAACTCGGCCTTCGGTGAGGTACCGCCATGGCTGGGGTACGTCCTCGTCCTGGAGGAGACCGAGGAGACCGAGAAGCCCGACAGGACGACTCGGGCCATGTTCAAGACCGATGAGGCGTTCGATGGCCTCTCCTACAACCAGCGGTACCAGGAAATGATCCGCCGCTTCATCGGGGAGAACGTGTACAACGCGGGTTGGTTCGTGACGACTCAGCGCCACGGTCCGACTGTCACGTACAAGGAACCTCTTGCGACCGCGACGGCAGAGGCATTCAGGGTGGCCATCGAGGGCCAGATCAACTGGGTGAGGACCGTGGTCGACCAGCAGCGCTGACGAAGCACGCAGGACGCCCCCGGGCCGGGCCGGGGGCGCCGGAAACAATTCGGCCGGCGCGGCGCGCTTCAAGTCCATGGCGCTTCCGAGCGCCAACAGCGTCTTCGAAGTCTTGGCGGCCGACCGTCAAGATCGGTTCCTCCTAATCGGGAAGCTCGGTCAGCCCGTAGACGCTCAGTGCCGCCTCCGTGGCAGCCTTCGCATCCCGCTTGTCGAAGGCATCCGCCAATGCAGCCTTGTCGTCCGCCGAGATCGCCTCCGGGTCAGGGACACGGATCTTGCGGAGGTACTGCGCCTGGAAGCGAAGCGTCCCCCCACGCATCTTCACCGCGTACGCCTCCACGAACGCCTCCGCGACCTTGGACAGCAGTAGGCCGCCGAGCACCCGCATGTCCCAGGCATCCGAGACGATGAAGTACAGGTTGTGATGAGGGTACAACTCCCCTTCATCCAGAACAGGATGGATCGTCAGCTTCATGTCGGGGAAGAGGAGTTTAGCTCTGGGCACCAGTCGGTGATCGACCTTGTCGATGGTCTTGTACCAGCGGGCGGGCTGCTTGACCGCGACGTACCGCTTCCGCAGGACACCGCTGTGCAGGCGGAAGTACGACGACAGCCTCGGGTAGTCGGCCAGGTCGACGAGTTCACCCTCGGAGTTCCACGGGTTCACCAGGTAGGTGCCGTTCCAGTGGATGGTTCCACTGGTGGTGTCACGGACCATGGCCATGCGCAGGAGCCGGTCGTC
Source organism: Kitasatospora sp. NPDC056327 (assembly GCF_042261735.1). Classification (NCBI taxonomy): domain Bacteria; kingdom Bacillati; phylum Actinomycetota; class Actinomycetes; order Kitasatosporales; family Streptomycetaceae; genus Kitasatospora; species Kitasatospora sp. NPDC056327. The sequence goes on from NZ_JBHJRC010000039.1 coordinate 9,351, forward strand.
CTCGACCAGGTCAGGGTTGTCCGTGAGGAAGACCTTGTCGGCGCCGGTGGCGATGCCGATGCCCACCCGTGTCCCGGTCGTCTCGTCCTCAAGCAGACGGAACCGTTCGCCGAGGTCTTCGAGGACGGCGAGCCGAGCCGGTGACGCTGCCGGCCAGGAGTCCTCGCCGGGAAACCAGTGATCAAGCCGGGTCGCCTGGAAGGCCCTGTTCTCGACCGACCTTTCGTCGGTCGTCTCACGCCACGCGAGGAACTCTCGCGCTTCCGATTCTCCGAAGGCATGAGTAGCGTCGGCTGCCACAGCGACGCCCTGTGCCCTCCTGGAGATGACGGTGATCGCGGGGTAGGCCGAGACCTGCTCCTGGAAGGCGTCCACGTCATGCATGACCAAGGCCAGGTCCATGCTGAACTGGCGGGTCACGAGTTGGCGCAGTTTCCGGCCGTACTGGTTGCGCATCCACCGGTCGGCACAGATGAATCCGAGCTTTCCTTCGGGCTTCAGACTCCGAAGGGCCACCTCGTAGAAGCCGATGTAGATGTCAGCTCGGCCACCCATGGTGGAACAGGCCTCGCGGTAAGCGCTCATTCGCGCGTCGGGTACGTCCTCAAGCCTGATGTACGGGGGATTGCCGACGACGATGTCTGCTCGGTGCCCTGAGTCCTTCTGCAACAGGTAGTCGCCCCGCTCCACCCAGGCGTGCGCGACCTGCTGTGCGTCGTCGCGGCCCCACCCATCCGCGATCAGCTGCTCCTCGACGCGCGCTCGGCTCTGGCTGACGTTGCGGCTCAGCAGGTCAAAGGCCCGGACCGAGCCTGCGGCGTCCGTGATCGCGCGTCCACGCGCTCGACAGGACTCACTGATGCGAGAGGCGATCACTCCGAGGAAGGCGCCCTCCCCGCATGCCGGCTCCACGAGCCGGACTTCCGACAGGTCCTTGTCGGAGGTGTAGCCGAGCAGGTCAAGGATGAGTTCGACCACCCAGCGTCGCGTGAACACCTCGCCGTGCTCCACGGCGTCGGATGGGACGCCGGGCAGTGCCCGGAGGTCGGCGCCGGAGAGTGCGAGGGTTGCCACCTCTCGACCCTACAGGGCGAGCCACGACCGCCCTGTCCGCCTCGGCACGAACAGACGGCAGCTCGTGGCTGCGCGACCTGATCCTGGTCATCGGCATGCCGGCGTGATGCGACACGGTGCTTCGGATCGACTGCTGAAGTCTCAGCCCGGTACTCGGCCACCGAGCATTCAGAGCCGCCTGACCGGACGAGTACTCTCCGGCGCGGACAGCCGCGGTACAGGGCTGCCAGGTCAGCGGTTCGTCGCGAGGAACAAGACCGCCGGCAGGGTCGCATCGGTCCAGAGAATACGAAAGCCGCAGGTCATCCGACCTGCGGCTTTCGATATGGAGCGGGCGACGAGAATCGAACTCGCGCTCTAAGCTTGGGAAGCTCATGTTCTACCATTAAACTACGCCCGCCTGACGAGACGTCAGAGACGCTCGATCTGCCCTCACTGTACCCCATTCGTGACAGCCGTTGCACGGGTGGCCGGAGGTCGTGGCGGAGCCGCGGGGGGTGGGCGCGGGGGCGTACTGTGTGGGCCGCGTGAGAGTGCCCCGGCGGGTGGGTGCGGGCGGCGAGCCTTGGTGTGGAATGTCCGGAACATCCCCTAATGTGACGCTGGTCCCGGCGGCTCCGCCGTTCGGGGCGACGAGTACGGGTGAGTACTGGGGTAAGGATGGGAAGGGGATCGATGGAGCAGCGCGCCGTCGTTCGTTGTGCCGAGGGGCACCTGTTCAGCACCACCACGTTCCCGATGCAGAACCTCGGACCCGGTCGGCTGGGGCCCGGCCGGCTGATCCGGTGTCCGCAGTGCGGACGGCTGAGGAGTTCGGTGCTGGCCGACGTACGGGAGCTGTCCGAGCCGCAACTGGCCCGGGCACTGCGGCTGGAGGCCGCGGAGTTCCTCGCCTGACGAGGGCGGTCGAGGGAGTGGAGTGACAGGAGCGGCCCCGGACGATTCGTCCGGGGCCGCGTCGTGCACGTAACCTCGAAGCGTGCTGCTCTCTGACAAGGACATCCGGGCCGAGATCGACAACGGCCGGGTGGTGATCGACCCGTTCGACCCCGCGATGGTCCAGCCGTCGAGCATCGACGTGCGACTGGACCGCTTCTTCCGGGTCTTCGAGAACCACCGTTACCCGCACATCGACCCCTCCGAGGAGCAGCCCGACCTGACCCGGCTGGTCGAGCCGGAGGGCGACGAGGCGTTCATCCTGCACCCGGGCGAGTTCGTGCTGGCGTCGACCTACGAGGTCATCACGCTGCCGGACGACGTCGCCTCGCGGCTGGAGGGCAAGTCCAGCCTGGGCCGGCTCGGGCTGCTGACGCACTCCACGGCGGGCTTCATCGACCCGGGCTTCAGCGGGCACGTCACGCTGGAGCTGTCGAACGTCGCGACGCTGCCGATCAAGCTCTACCCGGGGATGAAGATCGGGCAGCTCTGCCTGTTCCGGCTCTCCTCGCCTTCGGAGCACCCGTACGGCTCGGAGCGGTACGGCTCGCGCTACCAGGGGCAGCGCGGTCCGACGCCGTCGCGCTCCTACCTGAACTTCCACCGTACGGACGTCTGAGCCGGCCGGACTCCGGGCCGGACGGCGAGCGCACGGCGCGGGCGGTCACCCCTCCTGGGGTGGCCGCCCGCCGGCGTTTCCCGGGGGCTCAGACCCGCTTCGGGCGGGTGACGGCGACCAGTTCGCCGCCGTCACCGGAGAGCCGCAGCTCGGTGCGGAGCTCGGCCAGCTCGCCCAGGTGGTGCAGGTGGGTGCCGCCGCAGAAGATCCGCGCCGCGCCCTCGGGCAGCTCGCAGTGCCACTGGCGGCGGGCGGTCAGCTCCGGGCCGGGGACGTCGACGCGCACCGGGGCGTCGGCGGCGATCCAGTCGGCCAGCCGGCGGTTGACGGCCTCGGTGAGCGCCGGGAGGGCGTCGGCGAGGGCCGGGAACTCCTCGGTGGCCTCGGTGGTGAAGCCCTTCTTGCGCAGCGACTTGCCGAGCCGGTAGGTGTCGGTGCTCGCCCCGGTGTCCATCACCGAGCTCGCCATGGCGAGGCTGTCGAAGTCCGGGTGACCCAGGGCGTCGGTACGGCCCGGGTCCTTGCGCCAGCGCGGCGCGAGGGCCTCGTTGAGGGCCAGGGCGAGCAGGTGGCAGCCGCTGTGCGCGGCGCTGAGGGCGGCGCGGCGCCCGGCGTCGACGGCCAGGGCGGCGGGGCGGCCGGTGATGTCGCCGGGGTCGGCCGCCAGGACGTGCAGGACCAGCCAGGACCACTCCTCGTCGCCGCGCCGGACCGGGATGTCGGCACCGGCCAGCGGGGTGCCGCCGTCCGGGCCGACGGCGCCGGTGAGGCAGTCGACGACGGCCAGCTCGACGCCGTCCACGGTGAGGGTGCCCAGGTCGGCGGGCTGGTCGGGCCAGGTGTGGTCGAGCGGGTGGAACGGGGTCGCCGCGGTGACGACGGCGTGGCGGCCGTCGCCCAGCGGGTGCACCGCGAGCACCGTCGACTCGCCGGTCACCGCCCCGGCCGGGAAGCTGACGTGGGTGGTGGGGAGGGTCATGCCTGGCTCCGTGCGGGTGAGGGTGGGTGGGGTGGGTGGGAGAACGCGGTGGGGGGAACGGGGCGGGAAAACGGAACGGGCCCCGCGAGGCGAGGCCCGTCGTCCATTCTCCCCGAGACGTCCCGGGAGGCCGCGGGACGTCCCGGGGCCTCCCGGGATCAGCCGAGGGTCGGCAGCTTGATCAGCACCAGCAGGGCGAGCAGCTGCAGCGCCGCCGCGCCCGCCGCCTTGCCCCACGGCAGGTCGTGCACCCGGCGGACCATGCTGGTCAGCAGGTAGGCGCAGAGCACCCAGGTGGCCCAGCCGACGACCTGGACGACGAGGTTGTCCGCGGGCAGCACCAGCGCGAGCAGCAGCCGGGGCGCGTCCGTCACCCAGCCGATCAGCGCGGCGAGGCCGACCGTGGACTGCCAGGGGCCGTCGCCGCCGAACTGCCGGGCCAGGCCGTACGTCACGGCGCCGAGCATGGCGCCGGCCAGGGTGAAGCCGATCGCGGCGGCGAGCATCGCGGTGAGCGCCACCGTGAAGGTCGACTCGAACACGTCGTCGCGGGTCAGCCCGATGCCGAGCACCGCGAGGGCGCCGTACAGCAGGGAGACGGTGACGGCGGGGAGCCAGACCTGGTGGTCGCGGGTGCGGTCGAAGATCGCGGTGGGGGTGCGGAACAGCCCGGTCAGCAGCTCGCGCCAGGTCGGCCGCGGCCCGGTGGCGTGCGGCGCGGACTGGCCGCCGGCCCGGTAGACGGCGACGTTGTCCTCGCCGTACCCCTGATCCCCGCCGTACCCCTGCGGGCCCGGGCCCTGTCCGTACCCCGGCCCGCCGTGGGGCGGCTGCCCGTGGGAGTCGGGGTACGGCTGCTGCCCCTGGCCGTAGGAGGACGGCTCGCCCGCGTACGGGTCGCCGGCCGGGAACGCCCGGGTGTGACCGGGCTGGTCGGCCGCGTACGGGTCGTGCCGGGGCGCGTGCGGGCCCTGCGGGGCGGGTGCGCCGTACGGGTCGTACGCACCCTGCTGCGGGCCGGTGAAGTACTCCGGTCCGTCCGTCGGCCCGTACCCCCCGGGCGCCGCCTGCTGCTGCGGCGGCGCCGACCACCCGCCACGGGGGTCGGCGCCCTGACCGCTGTCGTATCGATTGCCAGCCACGCTCCGAAGGTACCCGCCCGGCGGGCACCGCGGCGGCCGGGCACCGGACCGCATCCGGTTTGCAGCGAGCCTGTTACCGCCGCTCCCGGCCGCCGGGGCCGCTCGCGGCTCCTAGCCCCGGACGCCGACCTTCGGCCCGTGCACCGACGCCGCGGCGCTGGTGCCGGCCGGGCACCCGCCCGGGCCGGCCGAGGTGCGGACGGCGCCGACCGGCAGCAGGGTGCCGCAGGCGATCCGCACGCCGTTCGGCAGCTCGTTGTCCGACTCGACGATCGCGCCGTCGCCGATCACCGCGCCGTCCAGCGCGGTGCGGTCGCCGATGGTGGCGTGGGCGCCCACGATCGAGTCCTTGACCAGGGTGTCCGGGCCGATGACGGCCCCGGGCAGGATCACGCTGCCCTCGACGATCGCGCCGGCCTCGACCACCGCGCCCTCGGAGACGACGCTGCCGCCGCTGAGCACCGCGCCGTGCCGGACGGTCGAGCCGGGCAGCAGCAGCGCGTCGCCGGTCGGGCCGGGGACGGCGGGCGAGTCGACCTTGCCGAGCACCAGGTCCGCCGAGCCGCGGACGAAGGCGGCCGGGGTCCCGAGGTCGAGCCAGTACGAGGTGTCCACGACGCCGCGCAGCAGCGCGCCGGTGGCCAGCAGCTCGGGGAAGGTCTCGCGCTCGACCGAGACCTCGCGGCCGGCCGGGATGCGGTCGATCACCGAGCGGGTGAAGACGTAGCAGCCGGCGTTGATCTGGTCGGTGACGATCTGCTCGGGCGTCTCCGGCTTCTCCAGGAACTCCAGCACCCGCCCGTCGGCGTCGGTCGGCACCAGCCCGAAGGCGCGCGGGTCCTCGACCCTGGTGAGGTGCAGGGTGACGTCGGACCCGGCGGCCAGGTGGCCGTCGCGCAGGGCGGCGATGTCGACGCCGGAGAGGATGTCGCCGTTGAACACCAGGACCGGCTCGTCGGGGCCGCAGGTGAGGCCGGAGGCCGCGTTGCGGATGGCGCCGCCGGTGCCGAGCGGCTCGCGCTCGGTCAGGTAGACCAGCTCGATGCCGTAGGGCGTGCCGTCCTGGAAGTGGTCCTCGAACACCTCGGCGAGGTAGGACGTGGCGAGCACCACGCGGGTGACCCCGGCCGCCGCCGCGCGGGCCAGCTGGTGCGCGATGAACGGGACGCCCGCCACGGGCAGCATGGGCTTGGGGGTGTGGGTGGTCAGCGGACGCAGTCGCGTGCCCTTACCACCGACCAGCATGATCGCCTCGGTCATGGTCTGCGCTGTTCCCCTTGTGGTCTCTGCGGCCCGGCCCGGCGGGCCGATACCTCCGTCGGTGTGCTGTACGCCGTTCCGGACCCCCGGAACGGATCGACCGGCTCACGGCCGGTCCGGCGCCTACTGTATTTCCTTCCGACCGGGGCGCCGTCGGGTGGTCCGGCGGCCGGCGCCGGGCGGGGGCGTCCGCGCCGGGGCCGCCGCACCGCCGCGGCGCCTTCACCGGACGGCCACCGGGCCGCCGCCGCACCGCCGTCGGAGCGCCGCCGCATCCCGAACCGCCCGGTCCGGGCGGGTGCCGGGGGCACCCCCCGGACCGGGCGGTTGTTGCAGAACTGTCGAACTGCCGGACGGTGCCGGACCGGACTCAGGCGTCCACGGTCCGCGGCTCCTCCGCCTCGGCCGGCGGGACCGCCTTGACCGAGTCGAGCAGCAGCTGGGCGACGTCGACGACCTTCAGGTGCTCCTTGGCCGCGCCCTCGTTCTTCTTCCCGTTGACCGAGTCGGAGAGCATCACCAGGCAGAACGGGCAGGCGGTGGAGACGATGTCCGGGTTCAGGGACAGCGCCTCGTCGACGCGCTCGGTGTTGATCCGCTTGCCGATCCGCTCCTCCATCCACATCCGCGCGCCGCCGGCGCCGCAGCAGAAGCCGCGCTCCTTGTGGCGGTGCATCTCCTGCTGGCGCAGACCGGGGACCTTGTCCATGATCTCGCGCGGCGGGCTGTAGACCTTGTTGTGCCGGCCCAGGTAGCAGGGGTCGTGGTAGGTGATGAGGCCCTCGACCGGGTTGACCGGGACGAGCCTGCCCTCGTCGATGAGGTGCTGCAGCAGCTGGGTGTGGTGGATGACCTCGAAGTGGCCGCCCAGCTGCGGGTACTCGTTGGCGATGGTGTTGAAGCAGTGCGGGCAGGTCGCCACGATCCGCTTCTTCGGGGCGTCCTCCAGTGCCGCGTTCAGCGTCTCGACGTTCTGCGCGCCGAGCATCTGGAAGAGGAACTCGTTGCCCAGGCGGCGGGCGGAGTCACCGGTGCAGGACTCCTCCTTGCCGAGGATCGCGAACCGCACCCCGGCGGTGTCCAGCAGTTCGGCGAAGGCCTTGGTGGTCTTCTTCGCGCGGTCCTCCAGGGCGCCGGCGCAGCCCACCCAGTACAGGTACTCGACCTCGGCGGGGTCGATGTCCTCGCCGATCACCGGCACCTCGATGCCGGTCTCCTTCTTCAGCTCCTTGACCCAGTCGAGGCGGGCCTTGGTGGCCATGCCCCAGGGGTTGCCCTTGTTCTCCAGGTTCTTGAGCATGGTGCCGGCCTCGGTGGGGAACGAGGACTCGATCATCACCTGGTAGCGGCGCATGTCGACGATGTGGTCGATGTGCTCGATGTCGACGGGGCACTGCTCGACGCAGGCCCCGCAGGTGGTGCAGGACCACAGCACGTCGGGGTCGATGACGCCGTTCTCCTCGGCGGTGCCGATCAGCGGCCGCCCGGCCTCGGCCAGCGCGGCGGCGGGGACGTCCGCGAGCTGCTCGGCGGTGGCCCGCTCCTCGCCCTCCATGTCCTTGCCGCCGCCGGCCAGCAGGTAGGGCGCCTTGGCGAAGGCGTGCTCCCGCAGGCTCATGATCAGCAGCTTCGGGGAGAGCGGCTTGCCGGTGTTCCAGGCCGGGCACTGCGACTGGCAGCGGCCGCACTCGGTGCAGGTGGAGAAGTCGAGGATGCCCTTCCAGGAGAAGTGCTCGACCTGGGAGACGCCGAACACGGCGTCGTCGGCCGGGTCCTCGAAGTCGATCGGCTCGCCACCGCTGGTCATCGGGCGCAGTTCGCCGAGCGCGGTGGAGCCGTCCTCCTCGCGCTTGAAGTAGATGTTGAAGAAGCCCAGGAAGCGGTGCCAGGCGACGCCCATGGAGGGGTTGACGCCGATGGTGATCGCCCAGGCGAAGGAGATGCAGATCTTCAGCATCGCGAAGACGTGGACCAGGTTCTCCAGGGTGCCGTGGGACAGCCCGCGGAAGGCGGCCACCAGCGGGTAGGAGATCAGGTACTTGGCCTCGTAGGAGCCGACGCCCTCCAGCGCGCCCTCCAGGCCGCGCAGGACCATGATGCACAGGCCGATCCCGAGGATCGTGTACTCGACGTAGAAGGCCTGCCAGGCGATCGAGCCGGCGAAGCGGGACTTGCGGCCCGCCCGGCCGGGCAGGCTGAGCAGCCGGATCACGATGAGCGTCGCGATCCCCAGCGTGGTGAGGGTGCCGACGAGTTCGGTGAACAGCTCGTACGGCAGCCAGCCGCCGAGCACCGGCAGCACGAACTCGGCGTCGAACAGCTGGAAGAACGCGGTCAGCAGGGTCAGGCCGAGGGTGAAGAAGCCGACCGCGACGAACCAGTGGGCGATGCCGACGATCCCCCAGCGGTTCATCCGGGTGTGGCCGACGAACTCGACGGCCACCGTCCTGACCCGCTGCGCGGGCTGCCCGAAGCGGGTGGCGTCCGGCTGGCCGGTCCGCACCACCCGGTAGATGTAAAGCGCCGCACGAGCGGCGAGCGCGGTGCCGACCACGAACGTGACCAGCGAGATGACGATCGCTGCTAGCTGCATCGGCTCTCCGTCTCCTGCGGCTTGCCCAATTGCTGGGGTGCTTGTCTCCGAGGGCAGTGTACTCGTCGGTAACTTCCACGGCCGACGGGCCGGACACTACCGCGCGTCAACTCTTCTCCTGAAGATGCTCAAGGTATGGCGGCAGTCACGTGAGTGCACTCCCGGCCCGCCAACTCAGCAAAGTTGAGCGACCGGGACTCATAGCTGTTGACGCCCCCGCCCTCGTCATGCATCCTTGAGTCCGTAAAGCTCAACTCTTCCGTGGAGGTATCTACGATGGCACGCGCGGTCGGCATCGACCTCGGTACGACGAACTCGGTCGTCAGCGTTCTGGAGGGTGGCGAGCCCACCGTCATCACGAACGCCGAGGGCGCGCGGACCACGCCGTCCGTCGTCGCCTTCGCCAAGAACGGCGAGGTGCTCGTCGGCGAGGTGGCCAAGCGCCAGGCGGTCACCAACGTCGACCGCACCATCCGCTCGGTCAAGCGGCACATGGGCACCAGCTGGAAGATCGGGCTGGACGGCAAGGACTTCAACCCGCAGCAGATCAGCGCCTTCGTGCTGCAGAAGCTGAAGCGGGACGCCGAGGCCTACCTGGGCGAGACGGTCACCGACGCCGTCATCACCGTTCCGGCGTACTTCTCCGACTCCGAGCGCCAGGCCACCAAGGAGGCCGGTGAGATCGCGGGCCTCAACGTCCTGCGCATCGTCAACGAGCCGACCGCGGCCGCGCTGGCCTACGGCCTGGACAAGGACGACCAGACCATCCTGGTCTTCGACCTCGGCGGCGGCACCTTCGACGTCTCGCTGCTGGAGATCGGCGACGGCGTCGTCGAGGTGAAGGCCACCAACGGTGACAACCACCTCGGCGGCGACGACTGGGACCAGAAGATCGTCGACCACCTGGTCAAGGTCTTCCAGGCCGGCCACGGCGTGGACCTGTCCAAGGACAAGATGGCCCTGCAGCGTCTGCGCGAGGCCGCCGAGAAGGCCAAGATCGAGCTGTCCTCGTCCTCCGAGACCTCGATCAACCTGCCCTACATCACGGCCTCCGCCGAGGGCCCGCTGCACCTGGACGAGAAGCTCACCCGCGCCCAGTTCCAGCAGCTCACCTCGGACCTGCTGGAGCGCTGCAAGATCCCGTTCAACAACGTCATCAAGGACGCGGGCATCGCCCTCTCCGAGATCGACCACGTGGTCCTCGTCGGCGGCTCCACCCGCATGCCCGCCGTCGCCGAGCTCGTCCGCGAGCTGACCGGCGGCAAGGACGCCAACAAGGGCGTCAACCCGGACGAGGTCGTCGCCATCGGCGCCGCGCTCCAGGCCGGTGTCCTCAAGGGCGAGGTCAAGGACGTCCTGCTGCTCGACGTCACCCCGCTGTCCCTCGGCATCGAGACCAAGGGCGGCATCATGACCAAGCTGATCGAGCGCAACACCACGATCCCGACCAAGCGCTCGGAGATCTTCACCACGGCCGAGGACAACCAGCCGTCCGTGCAGATCCAGGTCTACCAGGGCGAGCGCGAGATCGCCGCGTACAACAAGAAGCTCGGCATGTTCGAGCTGACCGGCCTGCCGCCGGCCCCCCGCGGCCTGCCGCAGATCGAGGTCACCTTCGACATCGACGCCAACGGCATCATGCACGTCGGCGCGAAGGACCTCGGCACCGGCAAGGAGCAGAAGATGACCGTCACCGGCGGCTCCGCGCTGCCGAAGGACGACATCGAGCGCATGATGCGCGAGGCCGAGCAGTACGCGGAGGAGGACCACAAGCGCCGCGAGGCCGTGGAGACCCGCAACCAGGCCGAGCAGCTCGTGTACTCCACCGAGAAGTTCATCGCCGACAACGCCGACAAGCTCCCCGCCGACGTCAAGACCGAGGTCGAGACCGCCATCGGCGAGCTCAAGGAGGCCCTGAAGGGCGAGGACGTCGCGAAGATCCGCGAGGCCTCGGAGAAGGTCTCCACCACCGCCCAGAAGCTCGGCCAGGCGCTGTACGCCAACGCCGACGCCGCCGGCGCGGCCGGTGCGGGCGCTCCCGGCGACGCCACCGCGGGTGCCAAGGACGACGACGTCGTCGACGCCGAGATCGTGGACGACGAGAAGCCCAAGGGCGGTGCGGCATGACGGAGAAGCCGCAGGGTGCCGAGCCCGGCGACGACTCCGCCGCCGAGGAGGCCGTGATCAAGGCCGCCGAGGAGGCCGCCTCGGCCGGGGCCGAGGGCTCCGGCAAGGCCGGCTCGGACGAGCTCGCGACGGCCAGGCGCGAGCTGGCCGAGCGCACGGCCGACCTCCAGCGCCTCCAGGCCGAGTACCAGAACTACCGCAAGCGGGTCGAGCGCGACCGGTTGACGGTCCGCGAGATCGCCGTCTCCAACATCCTGGAGTCGCTGATCCCGGTGCTGGACGACATCGGCCGGGGCCGCGACCACGGGGAGGTGACGGGCGGCTTCAAGTCCGTCGCCGAGTCGCTGGAGACGGTCGTCGCCAAGCTGGGCCTGCAGCAGTTCGGCAAGGAGGGCGAGCCCTTCGACCCGACCATGCACGAGGCGCTGATGCACAGCTACTCCTCGGAGGTCACCGAGGACACCTGCGTGCAGATCCTCCAGCCCGGGTACCGGATCGGCGAGCGGATCATCCGCCCGGCGATGGTCGCGGTCGCGGAGCCCCAGCCGGGCACCCAGACCACGTCCGGCCCGGACGCCGACACGGCCAAGGGCGGGGACAAGAAGGACCGGGCCGACGGCGGCCCGGACAGCTGACCACCGGTGACAGCTGACAACCTGTGCGCTGCGGAGTCGTACGCCGGCCAGTACGGCGGCCGGCTCCGCAGCGCGTTGTCGACGTGTCCGGGCACCGACGGCGGGGCCCCGCCCGTTGACAACACTGTGACGATGGACCCCGGGAGGTGGCGCCGGCCATGAGCGGCAAGGACTACGTGGAGAAGGACTACTACAAGGTCCTCGGCGTGCCCAAGGACGCCAGCGCCACAGAGATCAAGAAGACGTACCGCAAGCTGGCGCGCGAGTTCCACCCCGACGCCAACAAGGGCGATGCCAAGGCCGAGGAGCGGTTCAAGGACATCTCCGAGGCGTACGACGTCCTCTCGGACGAGAAGCGCCGCAAGGAGTACGACGAGGCCCGCACCCTCTTCGCCAACGGCGGCTACCGGGCCGGTGGCCCGGGCGGCACCGGCAGCTACAACTTCGACTTCGGCGACCTGTTCAACGGCAGCCAGGGCGGCAGCGGCGGGCTCGGCGACGTCTTCGGCGGCCTGTTCAACCGCGGCGGCGGCCGGCAGGCCCAGCCGCGGCGCGGCGCCGACGTCGAGACCGAGGTGACGCTCTCCTTCGAGGAGGCCGTCGACGGCGCCACCGTCCCGCTGCGGATGACCAGCCAGGCCCCCTGCCGGGTCTGCAACGGCACCGGTGCCAAGGCCGGCAGCACGCCCCGGGTCTGCCCGACCTGTGTCGGCTCCGGCACGGTCAGCCGCGGCCAGGGCGCCTTCGCGCTCTCCGAGCCCTGCCGGGACTGCCGGGGCCGCGGCATGATCGTCGACGACCCGTGCACCGACTGCCACGGCAGCGGCCGCGCCAGCTCCGCCCGCACCATGCAGGTCCGGATCCCGGCCGGCGTCCAGGACGCCCAGCGGATCCGGCTCAAGGGCAAGGGCGCCCAGGGCGAGCGCGGCGGCCAGCCCGGCGACCTGTACGTCACCGTCCACGTCGAACCCCACGCCGTCTTCGGGCGCAAGGGCGACAACCTGACCGTGACGGTCCCGGTCACCTTCCCCGAGGCCGCCCTCGGCGGCACCATCGAGGTGCCGACCCTGAACGGCCCGTCGGTGAAGCTCAAGCTGCCGCCGGGCAGCGCCAACGGCCTCACCATGCGGGCCCGCGGCAAGGGCGCCACCCGCAAGGACGGCACCCGCGGCGACCTGCTGGTCACCGTCGAGGTCGTGGTGCCCCAGCACGTCACCGGCGACGCGCTGACCGCACTGGAGCAGTACCGCGAGGCGACCGCCTCCGACGACCCGCGAGCCGCCCTGTTCCGGGCGGCGAAGGGAGCGTGACGACCAGATGACCCCCGACGACACCATCGGCCCCGGTCTCGGCGAAGGCCTGCCCGGCGCAGGCCCCCGCCGCACCGCCCGCCGCACCACGCCGCAGCCCCAGTACGTGCTGACCGAGGAGACCCCGGTCTACGTCATCTCGGTGGCCGCCGAGCTCTCCGGTCTGCACCCGCAGACCCTCCGTCAGTACGACCGGCTCGGCCTGGTCAGCCCCGACCGCACCGCGGGCCGGGGCCGGCGCTACTCCGCCCGGGACATCCAGCAGCTGCGCGAGGTCCAGCGGCTGTCCCAGGACGAGGGCATCAATCTGGCCGGCATCAAGCGGATCATCGAGCTGGAGAACCAGGTCGCCGCGCTGCAGTCCCGGATCGCCGAACTGGCCGACTCCCTGGAGGGCGCCGCCACCGCCCTCCAGCAGCGCGAGGCCACCATCCACGCCTCGTACCGCCGTGACCTCGTCCCCTACCAGTCCCCCACCCCGCACTCCAGCGCCCTCGTCGTCTGGCGCCCCAAGCGCTGACGCCCACGGGGGTCCGCGTGACCGGACCGCACGCGGCCGTCGTCACCCCACCGATGGAGGGGTGCCGACGGCCGCGGGTCATGCGTAGAGTGCTCACCGGTGAACTCGCGCCCGACTGCGGCCATCGAACACGGGATCCGGACGAGCACCCTGCCACGGGGGGCCGTCGCCGTCGGGCCGGGATGGTGAAAGGTCGCAGATGAACGCTACGAGTGGCACGGAGCAGGGGGGATCGGCCACGGGCATCCTCTCCGAGGAGGCGAGGGCCCTCTATCTCCAGGCGGTGTCGAACGGCGGACGGCTCGCCTCGACCGACCCCGCCATCGCGCGGCCGCGCGCCGAACTCCTCGAACTCGGTCTGCTGATTCCCGATGTCGACGATCCGTCCACGATGACGGTCGCCGATCCCTCCCGAATAGCGGGCCGGCTGGCGGGCCAGTGGCAGGAGCAGGCCCTGTACCTCCTGCTGCGCTCCTCGTCCGCCCCGAAAGCGTTCCAGGACCTCTCGCACGCCTACGGTTCGATGAACCACAGAACCGAGCCCGGCGGGGCCATCGAATACGCACTCGGAGTTCCGGAAATCAACCAGCAGATCGAGTCGCTGGTGGAAAACGCGGCGAAAGAGGTCCTCACCGCGCAACCCGGCGGAAGCCGTCCGCTCGCCATCATCCAGCGGATAGTGGAACGCGATGTGCTGCTGCTGCACCGGGGTGTCCAGCGGCGCACCATCTACCAGCCGAGCGCCCGCTACGCGGCGCCGACGCGGCAGTACGTGGAGCGGATCACCGAGCACGGCGCGGAGGTCAGAACGCTCGCCGAGCCCTTCAAACGGCTCATCATCGTGGACCGCGAGGTCGCGGTGATCCCGGCCCAGGACGACAACGACAGAGCCGCCATCGTCCGGGACCCGGCCGTGGTCAGCTATCTGGTCGACTCGTTCGAGGGCCTCTGGATCCGGTCGATCCCCTTTCCCGGGGCGACCGAGGTGCCCCAGGAGGTCATCTCACGCCTGCGCACCAAGATCCTGCGCATGATGATCCAGGGGGTGGGCCACCGTGTCATCGCCAGGAGCCTCGGAATCAGCGAACGGACCCTGGCCCGGCACATCGCGGAGTTCCGCGAGGAGTACGAGTCGGAAACGCTGTTCCAGCTGGGCTGGAGAATGGCTCAGCACCCGCCGCACCTCATCACGTCCGACGACGTGTCACTCCGGGAGCCGGACTGCGGACCCGACGAGGACGACGGCTCCGGTCACCAGCCCCAGTCCTGAGCGAGGAGCCGCTGCTGGGCCGCCGGCACGACCGCCGCCGTCGCCTGCGGAGCCGGGGCACCCCAGCCCCAGTCGTTGCTCATCGCCTGCGAGCGGGCGACGTTGCCGCGGTCCAGGTGCTCGGGCTGCCAGCCCCAGTCCTCGGGAGACGAAACCGCCGAGACCGCCGCGATGATCGCGACCGCCGCCAGGGCACGGACCAATGCGCGGGGTGCACGACGCATGTCACGACTCCTTGTCATGTATCTGCTATAACCGACCATACCCAGAGCGGACGCGCTTGGTCCGGCGGAGCGGCGAAGCGGGCCTGGGGAGATCCGCAAGACATCAAAGCCTGCGCACCCCGGGTCGTGCAAACACTTGTCCACTGCCGATGGTGGCATTCTCATGCCAGGCAGAAATATGACAGTACCTACGGTAAACCGTGGCGTGAACCTGCCCACCCGGAGAGCCCACGGTGTCATCTGTCTGCCAGACACGGAGATGACACCCTCCACACATGGACTGCCGCCCGCCTCACCCGAGACGATCAGTGCACACCCCATCAACCGTGCGCCGGACAGCACCAGCGTTCCGAGGCAAGGCCCAGATCAACGCCCCAATCGCACCGCCGTCAGCGTCAATCGTGCGATCTTCTCCTCCAACACCACATAGCCCGGCGGGACTTGCGAATTCCCCCGGGCGGCCATTCCCCGGAGTCGACAATGACCGAGCCCTACCTGCGTCACCACGACAGCCAGGCCCATGAGGGCCGGCGTGCACGCGTGTTCCTGGCCGCGCCGCTGATGCGGTTGACCGGGCCGGCGGACAGCGTGGTGACGCTCGCCAGCCGGACGCGGCTGACGACGCTCCGCACCACCCTCCTCCGCAGTGGCGCCGCCGTGTACAGCGCCCACCACAGCGACGCCTGGACCGTCGCCGGGCGCGCCCCCGAGCCCCGTGTGCCGTCGGACTTCCGCGCGCTGCAGTCCGCGGACCTGGTCTTCGCCTACGTCGGCGCGCCGCTCTCCGCCGGCGTCAGCCTGGAGCTGGGCTGGGCGTCCGCGCTGCGCAAGCCGATCGTCCTGCTCGTCGACGAGGCCATCACCCACAACCCGCTGATCGCCACCATCGAGCAGGTCGCACCCGTCCTGCCGCTGGTCTTCGACGACACCTGGTCCCAGGAGGCCCTCCACCACACCGTGGAGACCGCCCTCGACTGGGCCGGCATGGCGCTCTCCCTGCGCGAGGGCTTCTGGACCGCCCCCGGCGAGCAGTTCACCGTCCCCCGGCAGCAGCCCCCCGCCGTCGGCCCGTCCGGCTACTGGTCCACCGGCGCGGCCACCGGCTGACCCCGGACCGGCCGCCCGGGCTCCCCCGCCCGGACGCTCCGGATCCACCGGCCGACGCGCAACGGCCCTCGCGCGCAACGGATGTGAAGCGCCCGCGCGGCGGTCGCCCGCAGGGCCGGCCGCCGGCCCGGGAACCGTCCCACCCGTTCGCACGCCGCGCGCGCGGTGCCGGCCCGACCGGCGCGGCGCGCGGCCGTGCTCTCCCGTCGGCCGACCGACCGTCAGTCGACCTACCGTCAGGTGCCGCGCAGGAAGCGGCCGTTGCCGAGGATCAGTGCCGACCGACCGCCGGCCGGGACCCGCCGCTCCGCCGCCGCCGCACCGACCGCCGGGTCACCCGACAGGGCCTGGCCGCGGCGGCCGGGCGCTGGCCCGGCGGGCCCGGTCGCCGGCGGTG
The DNA here is from genome assembly GCF_042261735.1 of Kitasatospora sp. NPDC056327. NCBI lineage: Bacteria > Bacillati > Actinomycetota > Actinomycetes > Kitasatosporales > Streptomycetaceae > Kitasatospora > Kitasatospora sp. NPDC056327. Next base: position 25,544 of record NZ_JBHJRC010000039.1, read on the forward strand.
CGGCCCCGGGCGGTTCGGTCCCGGGCGGTTCGGTCCCGACCGCCGCGGGGTCATCCGCCGTCACGACCGCCCCGCATGAGCCAGCCGAGCTGGAAGAGGGTCTGCGCTCCGTACCGGTCCCGCAGGCGGGAGATGTGGGCGGCCACGGTGCGTTCGCTCAGGCCGAGGCGGGTCGCGACGGCCCGCTGGGTGAGGCCGCGGGCCAGGAGCCGGCCGACGCGTTCGGGGGCGGTGTGGGTGGGGCCCTGGCTGAGGACGGCCGACCAGTCGGTGGCGTCGGCGCGGGCCCAGTCGCGTTCGAAGGCGTTGACGATGAAGGCGATCGCGGCCGGATCGGTGATGAACGCCGCGGTGCTGTGGTCGTCGGTGGCGGAGATGACCGCGACCGAGCGGTCGAAGATCATCAGCCGCTGGAAGGGCTCGTCCAGGATCCGGATCAGCGAGCCGCGCCGGGTGACCTCCTCGGCGTAGGCGAGCGCGGGGGGTTCGGAGAACGCGACGGGCTGGTAGAGGGTCCGCAGCGAGCAGCCGCGCTGGAGCAGCTGGACGTCCTGCTGGATGGCGATCTTGAGCGCGTCCGCCGGACGGTGGCCGGGCTGGGCGGTGAGCACCTCGGTGCGGCAGTCGGAGACCAGCTGGGAGATCCGGTGCCGGATGTGGATGTGGCCCTCGATGTAGACCGCGCCGCCGGAGCGCTCGGGCGGACGGGGCATCGCGTCGTAGGCGCGGGTGAGGGTGTCCAGGGTGCCGGGCAGGTTCTCGGCGCGGACCAGGAGCCGGGTGGCCTCGCTGCGGAGTTCGGCGCCGAGGCGGTCGCTGACCGAGCGGGGGCTGACGGCGGTGTAGCAGGCGTCCATCGGGTTGGGCATCAGCAGCCCGATGGAGACGAGCTGGCGGACGGCGTCCTGGTCGGCCTCGGGGACGTCCACGAAGCGGATCCGTCCGCCGTCGGCCAGGATCGCGAGGTAGAGCCGGCGGGCGGCCTCGTCGGGCTCGCCGACGGACCCCCCGCCGACGGACCCCCCGATGACTCCCCCCGTGGAGTCACCGGGGGTGGCTGTCGGGTTGGCCGCCGGGTGCGCCGCCGCCTCGAAGGTCACGTCGAACGCTCCCTGCCGGATGTCTTTCGGATCCCTGGTGCTCCGTGTGCGCCGCACGCGGTGACCGGCGTCGCTCACGGTACTGCGGCCCGGCGGTCCCCCGGACTCCGGGTGCCGTCGCACACGGGTCCGGGGGGCCGCCGGGGTACGCCATGGTCCCAGCGCTTCCGGCGAGGCGGAGCAGCAACGCCTCGCCGGCTCCGGTCCCGGGGGCCATCACCACACATGGCGTCCCGGCCGGCGCTCTTCCCCCCGATATGCAGGCACGTGCGGACGTGCCGGTCGCATCCAGCAATGAAGAGCAAGTCGCCGTCATCGGGCTGCGGTGGCCCGGGCGACCTGGCGTGGTTCCACCCTCACAGCGTGACGGCCGGCGGACAAGTGCCGCCCTGCTGCATGTTCTCGCAATTGCAGGAATCTGCACCGGCGACCCGGCGCGGGCCACTGCAAGCCGCTTCCGGTTCCTGCGAAACCGCAGGCCACAACGGTGGAGCGGGGATTTTCCAACCGTCCGGCCGGTTGGTGCCGGAGTCGCGTGTTCCGGAACCCGTGGAGTCCGGACACCCGTGCGGGCGGGCCCGGGCGACCCCTCGGGCCACACCCGGCCGTCGAGCCCCACCGGACCCGCCGCGGCCCGCGGCCGTCGGCCCGGTCGCCGGTCGCCGGTCGCCGGGGCCGCCCGGGGTCTCAGTCGCCCGGCCGGGCCAGCAGCCGCCCGCCGGCCAGCGCGGCGGCCGTGCCGCCCGCCGCGAGCACCCAGCCGGCCAGCAGCAGCACGAACAGGCCGGCCGCGAGCACGGTGAACCCGGGGAAACCGGTGTGCCGGGCGAGCGCGGCCGCCCCGGTGACGCAGGTGCCGACCGGGAAGGTGAACGCCCACCAGGTCATCGCGAACCCCATGCCGGCCCGCCGGGCGCGCAGGTTGGCGGCGACGGCGAGCAGCAGCCAGAGCATCGCGACGCCGAGCACCGCCACCCCGTACAGCTCGGCGAGGGCGCGGGCCCCGGGCGCCAGCTCGGGGAGCACCGGACCGGCGGCGTCGGCGAGCTGGTGGACCGCGGTGGTGGACTGCCCGAGCGGGCCGAGCACCAGGAAGAGCGTCGGGGTCAGCGCCAGTGCGGACAGCTTGGTGTGCACCAGGCCGGTGAGCACCACCGGCAGCAGCGCCAGGGTGGCCAGCAGACCGATCCCGAACAGCGTCGCGCACCCGTACAGCAGCGCCTCCCGGGCGGTGCCGGCGGGCAGGTGCGGGACCAGCGCCGGGCCGGCCGCGGAGGCGACCAGCGGGGCGACCACGGGCAGCAGCCAGGTCGGGTTGGCGGCGAGCGGGGAGACCGCGTGCCGGGTGATCATCAGGTACGGGATGCCGACCGCGACGGCGAGCGCGTACAGCGTGCCGATCGTCCAGAGCGCGAGGTCGAGCGCGACGGCCGGGCCGGTGCCGATCACCCGGGAGCCGACCGTCAGGGTGCCGAGGCCGACCGAGATCAGCGCCATCGGCGGACAGCCGTAGAAGACGGCGGTGGCCGGGTTCTCCAGCAGGTGCTCCCGGGCGGCCTCCCGGTGCCGGGTGAGGTGGACCGCGCGGGCGGTGCCGAGCACCAGCAGCCCGGCCAGCCCGAGCACCCACATCACCTCGGCGAAGCCGGTCAGGCCGGGCCAGTGGACCGGGAGGACGGCCGCGCCGTTGGCCGTGATCGCGGTGCCCATGACCGCCGCGTACCAGTTCGGGCCGAGCTGGGAGAGGTCGGGACGGCGGAGCCGGGCGGCGGCGCGGGATCCGGGAGCGGTGCTGATCAGGGTGGCCATGGCATCCACCGTCCCCCGGCCCGGCCGCCGCCGGTAGCGCCGCGCGCTCTATGAGGGCATAGCCTGAATCTATGGCCCTCTCCCCGCGCGTCCCCGAACTCGGTGCGCTGGAGCTGCTGCTCGCGGTGGCCCGGCTCGGCAGCGTCGGCCGGGCGGCCGCCGAACTCGGGGTGAGCCAGCCGACCGCGAGCGCCCGGATCAAGGGCATGGAGCGGCAGATCGGCGTCCCGCTGCTGGATCGCTCCCCGCGCGGCTCCCGGCCCACCGAGGCGGGCCGGCTGGTGGTCGAGTGGGCCCGCCAGGTGGTCGAGGCGGCGCAGGCGCTGGACGCCGGGATCGACGCGCTGCGCGAGCGCCGGGACGCCCGGCTGACCGTGGTGGCCAGCCTGACCGTGGCCGAGTACCTGATGCCGGGCTGGCTGCTGGCCCTGCACGCGACCAACCCGGGGACGGCGGTGACCCTGCGCACCGCCAACTCGGCGGACGTGGCCGGGCACGTCCTGGCCGGCGAGGCCGACCTCGGCTTCGTCGAGGGGCCGCTGCCGCCGGCCGGCCTGGCGGGCGCCGTGGTGGCGGCCGACCGGCTGGTGGTCGTGGTGGCGCCGGACCACCCGTGGTCGCGCCGGCGCGCACCGCTGTCCGGGCGGGAGCTGGCGGCGACCCCGCTGGTGCTGCGCGAACCGGGATCGGGGACGCGGGAGGTGCTGGAGATGGCGCTGGCCCCGTACGGGGGCGCCGCGTCGCCCCGGCTGGAGCTGGCCTCGTCGACCGCGCTGAAGGCCGCGGCGATGACCGGGGCCGGGCCGGTCTGCCTGAGCGAGCTGGCGGTGGTGGAGGAGCTGGCCACCCGCCGGCTGGTGGCGGTGCGCCTCGCCGAGGAGCTGGACCTGCGGCGGCCGCTGCGGGCGGTCTGGCCGAGCGGGCAGCGGCCGACCGGACCGGCCCGCGAGCTGCTGGCGCTGACCCGGCGGACGGCCGGCACCCACCAGGCGCGGATGGCCCAGGCCCGGACCCTCCCGCCGAAGGCGGCCCGCAGGGCCCCCGGGCCGTCCGACCGTCCGGCCCTGCGGGCCCGCCCCGACCGTTCATCCAAAAGTTGAGCGGAATAGACTCAACTTAGTGCATGCTGTAGACGGCAGACATCACGCACGACGAGGGAGGAACCCCCAGCAGTGGACGCCAGCAAGTTCACCACCAAGACGCAGGACGCCCTGTCCGCCGCGATCCGGCAGGCCGGCTCGGCCGGCAACCCGGACGTCAAGCCGGTGCACATCCTGACCGCCCTGCTGGAACAGCCCGAGGGCATCGCCGGGCCGCTGCTGGAGGCGGTCGGCGCCGACGTGTCCCGGGTCCGGGCCGACGCCCGCCGCCAGCTCGACGGGCTGCCCAGCGCGACCGGCACCACCGTCGCCGCACCCCAGCTGGCCCGCGACACCATGGCCGTGCTGACCGAGGCCGGCAGGCGCGCCGACGACCTCGACGACCAGTACGTCTCCACCGAGCACCTGCTGGTCGGCCTGGCCGCCGAGGGCGGCGCGGTCGCCGAACTGCTGGTCCGCCACGGCGCCACCCCCAAGGCGCTGCTGGCCGCGTTCAAGGACGTCCGGGGCACCGCCCGGGTCACCTCGCCGGACCCGGAGGGGACCTACAAGGCGCTGGAGAAGTACGGCACCGACCTCACCCAGGCCGCCCGGGACGGCAAGCTCGACCCGGTGATCGGCCGGGACCAGGAGATCCGCCGGGTGGTCCAGGTGCTCTCCCGCCGGACCAAGAACAACCCGGTGCTGATCGGCGAGCCCGGCGTCGGCAAGACCGCCGTCGTCGAGGGCCTGGCCCAGCGGATCGTCGCCGGCGACGTGCCGGAGTCGCTGCGCGGCAAGCGCCTGGTCTCCCTGGACCTCGGCGCGATGGTGGCCGGAGCCAAGTACCGCGGCGAGTTCGAGGAGCGGCTGAAGGCCGTCCTCAACGACATCCGGCAGAGCGACGGCCAGGTCGTCACCTTCATCGACGAGCTGCACACCATGGTCGGCGCGGGCGCCGGCGGCGACTCCGCGATGGACGCCGGGAACATGCTCAAGCCGATGCTGGCCCGCGGCGAGCTGCGGATGGTCGGCGCCACCACGCTGGACGAGTACCGCGAGCGGATCGAGAAGGACCCCGCCCTGGAGCGCCGCTTCCAGCAGGTGCTGGTCGGCGAGCCGAGCGTGGAGGACTCGATCGCCATCCTGCGCGGCCTCAAGGGCCGCTACGAGGCGCACCACAAGGTGCAGATCGCGGACGCCGCGCTGGTCGCCGCGGCCACCCTGTCCAACCGCTACATCACCTCCCGCTTCCTGCCCGACAAGGCGATCGACCTGGTCGACGAGGCGGCCTCCCGGCTGCGGATGGAGATCGACTCCTCCCCGGTCGAGATCGACGAGCTCCAGCGCGCCGTCGACCGGCTGCGGATGGAGGAGCTCGCCCTGGAGAAGGAGTCGGACCCGGCCTCGGTCGACCGGCTGGCCAGGCTGCGCCGCGACCTCGCCGACCGCAACGAGCAGCTGAGCGTGCTCACCGCCCGCTGGGAGCAGGAGAAGAAGAGCCTGAACCGGGTCGGCGAGCTCAAGGAGCGGCTCGACGACCTGCACGGCGCGCTCGAACGCGCCCAGCGGGACGGCGACTTCGAGCGCGCGTCCAAGCTGATGTACGCCGAGGTGCCGGCCGCCGAGAAGGAGCTCGCCGACGCCCAGGAGCGCGCCGCCGGCGAGGACTCCTCCGCCTCGATGGTCAAGGAGGAGGTCGGCCCGGACGACGTGGCCGACGTGGTGGCCTCCTGGACGGGCATCCCGGCCGGCCGGCTGATGGAGGGCGAGAGCGCCAAACTCCTGCGCATGGAGGACGAGTTGGGCCGTCGGCTGATCGGCCAGGCGGAGGCCGTGCAGGCCGTCTCGGACGCCGTGCGGCGCACCCGCTCGGGCATCGCCGACCCGGACCGCCCGACCGGCTCCTTCCTCTTCCTCGGCCCGACCGGTGTCGGCAAGACCGAACTCGCCAAGGCCCTGGCCGACTTCCTCTTCGACGACGAGCGGGCGATGGTCCGCATCGACATGAGCGAGTACGGCGAGAAGCACTCCGTCTCCCGCCTGGTCGGCGCCCCGCCCGGGTACGTCGGCTACGAGGAGGGCGGCCAGCTGACCGAGGCGGTCCGCCGCCGGCCGTACAGCGTGGTGCTGCTGGACGAGGTGGAGAAGGCCCACCCCGAGGTCTTCGACGTGCTGCTGCAGGTGCTCGACGACGGCCGGCTCACCGACGGCCAGGGCCGGACGGTGGACTTCCGCAACGCGATCCTCATCCTCACCTCCAACCTGGGCAGCCAGTTCCTGGTGGACCCGACCACCCCGGAGGAGCGGAAGAAGGACCTCGTGCTGGAGTCGGTGCGGGCCGCGTTCAAGCCGGAGTTCCTCAACCGGCTGGACGACATCGTGGTCTTCGAGCCGCTGGGAACCGCCGAGCTGACCCGGATCGTCGACCTCCAGATCGCCCGGCTGGGCGACCGGCTGCGCGATCGCCGGCTCACCCTGGACGTCTCGGAGGCCGCCCGGGACTGGCTCGCGCTCACCGGCTACGACCCGGCCTACGGCGCCCGGCCGCTGCGCCGGCTGGTGCAGTCGGCGATCGGCGACCAGCTGGCCCGGGCGATCCTGGCGGGCCAGGTGCACGACGGCGACACCGTGCTGGTGGAGCAGGACGGGACCGGCGACCGGCTCACCGTCCGCTCCCGCGGTCCGCTGGAGAAGTGACCGCTCCGGTCCGGTCCGGACCGTGGTCCGGACCACGGTCCGCCCCCGTCCCGCCGGGGTGGCGGACCGTGGTCCGGCCCGGCCGCTCCGGCTTGCGGGCACCCCTGTGAGGTGGGGCCCGGATGAGGCAGGATGGACTCGGAAGGGCGGCCTCTCATTGCCGACCACCACGTGCACTGAGGAAGAGGACCCCATGAGCATCGACCCGTCGTCCATCCCGTCGTTCGGCGCGCCGCAGGGCGGCCAGCCCGGCGGCCAGGGCGGCCGGCCGGCCGGCCCGCCGCCGATCATCGTCCCGGACCAGGCCCTGGTGGGCCAGCTGCTCGACCAGATGCAGCTGAAGCACGTCGTCGACGAGGAGGGCGACCTCACCGCTCCCTGGGAGGGCTTCCGCGTCTACTACATGTTCCGCGGCGACCAGAAGGAGCTCTTCGCGGTCCGGGCGTTCTACGACCGCCCCTACCCGCTGGAGAAGAAGGGCGAGATCCTCGACCTGATCGACGAGTGGAACCGCGAGACCCTCTGGCCCAAGGTCTACACCCACACCCACGAGGACGGCGTGGTCCGCCTGATCGGCGAGGCCCAGATGATCGTCGGCACCGGCGTCAACCTGGACTACTTCGTCACCACCACCGCCAACTGGACCCAGGCCGCCGTGGGCTTCGAGCAGTGGATCGTCGAGCGCCTCGGCCTGCAGGACGAGATCGAGGGCGAGGGCGGCGAGGGCAAGCCGTCCGACGACTCCGGGAACTGAACCGGGGACGCCCCCGCACGGCCCGCCACCGGCGCCCCGGTGGCGGGCCGTCCTTGTCTCCGGGCGCCCCCTGGCCCGAGGATGGGCCCGACCGCCGCCGATGCCGAGGTGCGAGGAGCCGTGATGGGTGCGAGGCCGCTGTTGAACCGCCGCTTGGCCGGGCTCGGGACGACGATCTTCGCCGAGATGTCCGCGCTGGCCACCGCCACCGGCTCGATCAACCTCGGCCAGGGGTTCCCGGACACCGACGGCCCCGAGGAGGTCCGCGAGGCGGCCGTCCGCGCCCTGCGCGAGGGCCACGGCAACCAGTACCCGCCCGGCCCCGGCGTCCCCGAACTGCGGACGGCGATCGCCGGGCACCGGCAGCGCTTCTACGGGCTGACCCACGACCCGGACACCGAGGTGCTGGTCACCGCCGGTGCCACCGAGGCCATCGCCGCGGCCCTGCTGGCCCTGCTGGAGCCGGGCGACGAGGTGATCGCCCTGGAGCCGTTCTACGACTCCTACGCCGCCTGCATCGCGATGGCCGGCGCCGTCCGCGTCCCGCTGACCCTGCGGGCCCCCTCCTTCCGCCCGGACCTCGACGAGCTGCGCGACCTGGTCACCCCCCGCACCCGGCTGCTGCTGCTCAACTCCCCGCACAACCCCACCGGCCTGGTGCTCACCCCCGCGGAGCTCGCGGCCGTCGCCGAACTCGCCGTCGAACGCGACCTCCTGGTGGTCACCGACGAGGTCTACGAACACCTGGTCTTCGACGGCGCCCACCACCCGATCGCCGCCCTCCCCGGGATGCGCGGGCGCACCGTCTCCATCTCCTCGGCCGGCAAGACCTTCTCCTTCACCGGCTGGAAGGTCGGCTGGGTGACCGGTACGCCCGAGCTGGTCTCCGCCGTCCGCACCGCCAAGCAGTACCTCACCTACGTCAGCGCCGGCCCGTTCCAGTACGCCGTCGCCGAGGCCCTGCGGCTGCCCGACGCCTACTTCGACGGCTTCCGCGCGGACCTGCTGCGCAAGCGCGACCTGCTCGCGGACGGCCTCGCCGCCGCCGGCTTCCGGGTCTTCCGCCCCGAGGGCACCTACTTCGTCACCGCCGACATCACCCCCCTGGGCGAGACGGACGGCATCGAGTTCTGCCGCACCCTCCCGCAGCGCTGCGGTGTCGTCGCGATCCCCAACGCCGTCTTCTACGACAACACCGACGCCGGCCGCTCCCTGGTGCGCTTCACGTTCTGCAAGCAGGACGCCGTGCTGACGGAGGCGGTCGACCGGCTGGCCCGACTGTCCCCGCTCTGACCCATCGCCGGGACCTCTCGCACGCTCTGACGATTCATCAACTTTCTTGGCGGGGCGGTATTTTGCTGCCCTCCTGGCAATCCGTGCGGCCCGCGGGGCGGCACCCCGGCCGGATGGTGGCCCCCGTGCGCCCGACGTGGCGGGGGCAGGGGCGTACACGGCGTGGGGGAGGCGCGTGAACAGCGTGCACGGCGCGCGGGCCAGGGTGAGGGGCGCGCGCGGTGCATAGTCGCACACCGGGTCGATCAGAGCAGGGAAGCGGATGTGCTCGAAACGGTGAATGCTTGACAAAGTTGGGTAAATCGCCGACGGACCCGGCGTATTCGTGCTTCTCTGCTGCTGAATCTCCAGCCGGAATCCCTCCTTCCACGGTCGGCCGCGCCCTGGACCGCACAGCCACGAACAGCCTCGCCCTTGCCTAGGCCAACTCGCTGCTGCTCGGCGGGCGCGCACGGAGCTGAAACGCGGAGCCGAGCATGCTCACCACTTTGCAGACCTCCTACACGGACACCCGCGCGGGTGACCTGGCCTGGTGCCTGGGCGGCGAGCCGCTGCCCGCCCTCGCGGTCCGCGACCTGAGACTCGACGGCCCCGGCCACCCCGGCCCGCCCGGCACCCTCCAGCTGCGCCTGCTGGGCGCCTCCCACCAGGTGGTGATCGCCGCCGGGCCGGGCCGCTGCCTGGAGACGGTCGCCTGCCTGCCCGGCCGCCGCACGCCGCTGCCCGCCCGGGTGGCCAAGCAGGTGGACGGCTGGGAGTACGAGTTCGCGGCCCGGATCGAGGCGCTGCCGCCGCACGACTTCGCGGCGCGCGCACAGGAGTTGCTGGCCCTGGTCGAGGGGCACCCGCGCGGCCTGGCCGGCGTCTTCCCCGGCGACCCCAGCGCCTTCACCGCACTGGTCACCCAGGGCGGCGCGGACCGGCTGCTCTGGCGCACCTGGCACGCCTATCCGCAGGAGGGGCAGCTGGTCTGCACCCGGTCCTCGCTGGTGGTCCCCCGATGACCGCCACCAACGACGACGAGCCGCCCAGAGCGCCTCCCGTCGACTTTCATTCGCACGCAGGAACGATTCGTCAACCTGGCGCACCGCGGTGTCCGTCGAATGGGCGCAGCCGTCCGTCCCGCACGTCGCCTAGCGTTTGTTCGTGATCAATCATCCGGCCGGTCCGCCGCCCGCACAGCCGGGCCTCGGCCTCGACGACGGCAGTCCGCTCCGCCCCGGGCGGAGCCCGGCGCCGCTGCCCGCCCGCCGTCGGTCCCGGCTGCGCGCCCACCCCGAGTCCGCCCGGCTGGTCGTCCTGCTGGCCGCGTTCGTCTGCGCGGCCTGCGGACTCGTCTACGAGCTGGAACTCGTCGCCCTCGGCGACTACCTGCTCGGGGACTCGGTCACCCAAACCTCGGTCGTGCTCTCCGTCATGGTCTTCGCGATGGGCCTCGGCTCGCTGCTCGCCAAGCGGTTCACCCGCCGGCCGGCCACCGCCTTCGCCCTGGTCGAGTGCGCCCTCGCGCTCACCGGCGGCCTGTCCGTCCTGGCGCTCTACTCCTGCTGGGCCTGGATCGGCCACTACCAGGCCGCGATGGTCGGGCTGACCTGCCTCATCGGCGTCCTGATCGGCGCCGAGATCCCGCTGCTGATGACGCTCATCCAGCGGATCCGCCGCGAGGACGCCGGCCGCGCCGCCGCCGACCTGTTCGCCGCCGACTACGTGGGCGCGCTGATCGGCGGACTCGCCTTCCCGTTCCTCATCCTGCCGCTGCTGGGCCCCGGCAGCGGCGCCCTGGTCACCGGCGCGGTCAACGCCGTCGCCGGGGCCGCCGTGGTGCTCTGGCTCTTCCGCGAGGAGCCCGCACCGCGGACCAGGCTGCTGCTCTGGGGCGGCTGCGCGCTCGTCCTGGCGCTGCTCACCGCGGCCGCCCTCTGGTCCGACGCGGTCGAACGGGCCGCCCGCCGCGCCCTGTACGGCGGAGAGGTCCGCTCCGTCAGCCAGAGCCGGCTCCAGGAGATCGTGCTGACCGGCCCCGCCGAGGGCCCGCTGCGGCTCTACCTCGACGGCCGGCTCGCGGTCTGCGGACCGGACGAGTACCGGGGCAGCGAGGCCCTCGTCCACCCGGCGATGGCCGCCGGGCCGGACGCCCGGGTGCTGCTGCTCGGCGGCGGGGACGGACTGGCCCTGCGGGAGGTGCTGCGGCACACCGGGGTCCGCTCGGTGCTGGTGGTCGACCGGGACCCGGCGCTGCCCCGGCTCGCCCGCACCGACCCCGGCCTCGCCGCGCTCTCCGGACGCTCCCTGGAGGACCCGCGGGTGCGCACCGCCGAGGCCGACCCGCTGGACTGGCTGCGCACCGTGCGCCCCACCGCGGGGCAGTCCTTCGACGTCGTCCTCGCCGACCTGCCCGCCCCGGCCGACGGCGGGCCGGTGACCTTCCACTCCCAGGAGTTCTACGGCCTCACCACCCGGCTGCTCGCCCCCGGCGGGCGGCTCGCCGTCCGCGGTGGCGACGAGCAGCACGGCCGGCAGGGCCTGTGGCAAGCGGAGTCGGGGCTGCGGGCCGCCGGGCTGCGGACCGTCCCGTACGCGGTCGCGGGCAGCGCGACGGCCAGCTGCCGGCCCGGGCCGGAGAGCAGCCAGAGCTTCCTGCTCGCCGCGGCCGCCCAGCCCCCGCTCACCCTCGCCCCGGACGCGCCGCCGCCGCGCGCCCTCACGCCGGACGCCCTGCGCGCCTCCGCCGCCCGCCTGACCACCCTGCGGCCCCTGCGGCCACCGGCCGCGCTCACCCTCCTCGGCCCGCACTGACCGCCCCCGGCCCGCACGGATCCGGGCTCCGCCGCCGCGGCCGTCCCTCCCGCGGCGGCGGGGCACGGCGGGGGCACGGCGGCAGGTAGGGGACAGGGCGGGGCCGGGAGCGGGTTCGGTCGGTAGGCTCCGTGGCATGGAGCATGAGGTTGTCGTCCCGATGCCGGCCGGGCAGGTCCGGCAGGCCCTGCAGGATCCGGCGCTGCTGGCGCGTTCCGTGCCGGGGCTGAACACCGAACCGGCCGCCGTCGGCAGTGGCCCGGCGGAGGAGATCGGCGGGCGGCTGAAGCTGCGGATCGGCACCTCCACCATCACGTACAAGGGCGTGCTCTCGCTGATCGAGGGCCGCGAGGGCGTGCTGACCGCGTTCGCCGAGGGCCAGGAGGCCCGGGGCGGTGGCGAGGCCACCGCGACGGTGCGGATCAGCGTCGCCGACGGCGACGCCGAGGGCACCTCGGTGGTCCGCTTCACCGGCGACCTGAGCGCGACCGGGCGGCTCACCGAGTTCGACGGCGAGACGCTCACCGCGGCCGGCCGCCGGCTGCTCGACCGGTTCGCCGCCGCTCTGACCTCGCCGGACGGCGTGGCGGACGACGGCTCGGAGGACGGCCCGGAGGACGGCCCGGAGGACGGGACGCAGGACGGCCCGGACGCCGCCGGGAGCGGCACGGACGGCACGGACGGCACGGACGGCACGGAGGAGGACGCTCCCGGGCAGGCGGACGCCGGGCACGCGGTCACCGGGCACCCCGACACCGCGGACGGGGCCGCCCCGGCGGCGGACGCGGACGAGGACGGCGACACCGCGGCCGGGGACGGCACGGACGAGGACGCCGCGGAGACCGGGGCCACCGTCGTCTTCCTGGAGGGCCGCGAGAGCCGCCACGAGGACGAGGACCGCGAGGACGAGCCCGGCGACGACCTCGACGACGACCTCTCGGACCTCATCGCCTTCTCCGACGCCGACGCCGAACGCTTCGGCCTCCCGATCGGCAGCCCCGACGACGACGCGGACGACGTCGACGAGCCCGCCGGTGCCGCCGCCGCGGCCGGCAGCACCGGGGCCGAGGAGCAGGTCTCCGCCGAACTCCCCGCCGAACCGCCCTTCGGGTACGAGCAGGAGCCGGTGCCCGGCGGCCCGGTGCGCCGCAGCATCGTCGGCCGCTCCGCCGAGGAGGTCGACCACGCCCCGCCGCGCGGCCCGTACGCGCCAGCCCTGCCGGCCCGCAGCGCCCGGGCCCGGGCGGCCTCCCGCTGGGGCGGCGACGCCGGGGGCATCGTGGTGCCGGGCGTCGGCGGCCGCAGCGCGGTGCCGTGGATGATCGGCGGCGGGGTGGCCCTGCTGGGCGGTGCGGTGGTGCTGGTCAGGGCGCTGCGCCGGCGCTAGCGCCGCGCGCGGGGCGGGCCCCGGAGGCCCTAGACTGGACGCTCATGAGCAACGACCGCGACGCCCTGCTGGCACAGATCAAGGACAAGGCCGTCGTCCACGGCAAGGTCACCCTCTCCTCCGGCAAGGAGGCCGACTACTACGTCGACCTGCGCCGGATCACGCTGGACGGCCAGGCCGCTCCGCTGGTCGGCCGGGTGATGCTGGACGCCACCGCCCACCTCGACTACGACGCCGTCGGCGGGCTGACCCTGGGCGCCGACCCGGTCGCCGCCGCCATGCTGCACGCCGCCGCCGCTCGCGGCCGCGAGCTGGACGCGTTCGTGGTCCGCAAGGCGGGCAAGGCGCACGGCCTGCAGCGCCGGATCGAGGGCCCGGAGGTCCGGGGCCGCCGGGTGCTGGCCGTCGAGGACACCTCCACCACCGGAGGCTCGGTGCTGACCGCCGTCGAGGCGCTGCGCGAGGCGGGCGCCGAGGTGGTCGGCGTCGCGGTGATCGTCGAGCGCGGCGGCGCCGCCGCGGTCGAGGCGCAGGGCCTGCCGTACGTGACCGCCTACGGCCTGGAGGACCTGGGCCTCTGAGCCCGGACCGCCGCCGCATCACAGCCGAACGGCCGGGGCCGGTGCTGTTTCACGGGAAACAGCAC
>NZ_JBHJRC010000040.1:0-39077 GCF_042261735.1 Kitasatospora sp. NPDC056327
CGTCCCGCACCCACCGGTGCGGGTTCGCCGACGCGGTCCGCGGTCGTTTCCGCGCCGGCCGCCGAGGTTGCGGTCGGTGGCGGTGCCGCCGGTGGCGGTGGCGGCGGGGCGGCTGCGGGCGCGGATGCGGGTACGGGGATGGGTACGGGCGCCCTGGGCGTGCCGGCGGGCGCGGACGGGCCGGACGAGGCCGACCGCCCGGAGGGCGCGGACGCCCCGGGTAGCGCGGACGCCCCGGAGGACGCGGGCGACCCGGAGGGCGCGGGAGGGGCGGAGACGGCCGGTGGGCGCTCGCGCTCGCGGGAGCTGCTGCTGCTCGCCGGGATCTGCCTGCTCGTGCTGCTGCTGGTGAACGCCTTCGTGGCGCGTCCGTTCTCGGTCCCCTCCGGGTCGATGGAGAACACCCTGCGCCCGGGCGACCGCCTGATCGTCAACAAGCTGTCCTACGCCTTCGGCGGTCACCCGCAGCGCGGTGACGTGGTGGTGTTCGACGGCACGGGTTCCTTTCTGCGCAAGCCCTTCGAGCCCGACGGTTTCCGGACCTCGCTGCGCTCCTTCGGACGGGACGTCGGGCTGCTCCCGGCCGGCGACTCGGTCTACGTGAAGCGGGTCATCGGTGTCGGCGGCGACCGGGTCACCAGCACCGGGCCGGGCCGCCCGCTCACCGTCAACGGCGTACCGATCGACGAGTCCGGCTATCTGTACCCGGGCGACGAGCCGTCCGGCGTGGCCTTCGACGTGGTGGTGCCAGCCGGCAAGCTCTGGGTCATGGGCGACCACCGCAGCGCCTCCCGGGACTCCCGCGACCACCTCGGCGAGCCCGGTGGCGGGTTCGTCCCCGAGTCCAAGGTGATCGGCCGGGCCGCCTGGGTGGTCTACCCGGTCGGGCACTGGGCCGGCCTGGACCGGCCGGCGGCCTTCGCCGGGGCAGGGGGGACCGGTGGCCATGGGGACCAGAGGTAGGGGCCGGGTCGCCGACCGTCCGACCGCGGTTCCCGCCGGCGCTGGTCCCGGTCCGGTCCCCGGAGGTCCGGAGGACGGCGGTCCGTCCGGGACCGGGGCCCGGACCGGATCGATGGACGGGCTCGGACCGGCGGACCCGCTCGGACCGGCGGACGGGGCCGGTTCGCCGGAGGGCTTGGGAGCCGGGAGCGGCTCCGGGACGGCGGATGCGGACGCGGACCCGGACGCCGTCTCCGCCCCGCCCGCGCGCGGGCGCGCCGAGCGCCGACGTGCCGCCCGCCGGGTGGCACGCCGCCGCAGACGTTCCCGGCTGCGCGAGATCCCGCTGATCGTGGTGGTGGCGCTGATCGTGGCGCTGGTGATGAAGACCTTCATGGTGCAGGTCTTCGTGATCCCCTCCGGGTCGATGGAACAGACCATCCGGATCGGGGACCGGGTGCTGGTGGACAAGTTCACCCCCTGGTTCGGCGCCGTGCCGGAGCGCGGCGAGGTCGTGGTGTTCAAAGATCCGGGCGGCTGGCTGGAGAAGGAGCACGGGCCGTCCACGGACGGGCCGCTCCTGGGCGGCGCCAAGCAGGTGCTGGCCTTCGTCGGGCTGCTGCCCTCGGACAGCGAGCAGGACCTCATCAAGCGGGTGATCGGAGTGGGCGGGGACACCGTCGAGTGCTGCGACGAGCAGGGCAGGGTCAGCCTCAACGGCAAGCCGCTGGAGGAGCCCTACCTCGCGCCGGGCAACCCGCCGTCCCGGCAGCCGTTCAAGGTGAAGGTGCCGCCGGACCGGCTCTGGGTGATGGGCGACCACCGGGACGTTTCCGCCGACTCCCGTTTCCACATGGGAAATCCGGGGCAGGGCACGATCCCGGTGAGTGGAGTGGTCGGACGGGCGTTCATGATCGCCTGGCCGCCCGGCCGGATCCATCAACTCGATGTGCCGGTTTCACTCTCCTCGGTGGCACGGGTCCCGGCGGCCGCCGGGACCGCGCCGAACCCGGCGGGTGGCGGGCCGGTTCCTGAGGAACCCCCGCTCGTTATGGGTGTGTTGGGCATCCTTCCGCTCGTCGGCCGCCGGGTGGGGCGGGACCGTCGGTGGGCCCGGGCGGACCGGTGCGCGGCCCGACCGCGCGTGTGGGACCGCGAGCCGGATGCCCGGGAGTGATAGAGAAGTGCTGGGTAGGGCCGGTCGGTGTCGACAGGTCGTCCCCGAAAGGCTGTGCCGGCGTCAGGCGGACCCCGTCCGGGGCTCTTTCCGACGGCCGTCGCGGTCGGTGGTGGAACGTGGTGCCCGCTGTGCGGCACTGTGAGCGCGGACGCACTGGCGTCCGCACAGCAGGGAGGAGACGTTGTGGGGGATTTGGTGATCGGCGCCCGCTCAGGCGCCGGAGAGCCCGAGGGCTCCGGCGGCCGGGCGGCCCGGGCCGCGGAGACCGCGACGCCTTCGGCCTCGGCCGAGGATGCGGCGGCCCAGTCCGCGGACGAGCACGGCGACGGCACGGGCGACACCCCGCGACCCCACCCGGAGGACTCGGAGCCGTCGGACGGCGTCGAGGAGCGGCCGGTGCGGACCGAGCGCAAGCAGCGCTCGTTCTGGAAGGAGCTGCCGATCCTCATCGGCATCGCCCTGGTGCTGGCGCTGGTGATCAAGACGTTCTTCGTCCAGGCGTTCTCCATTCCGTCGGAGTCGATGCAGAACACGCTTCAGGTGGGTGACCGGGTCCTGGTGGACAAGCTCACCCCGTGGTTCGGGTCGGAGCCCGAGCGCGGTGAGGTCGTGGTGTTCCACGACCCGGGCGGCTGGCTGGCCGACGAGCCGACCAAGGAGAGCAGCAACTCCTTCGTCCGCGGCGTCCAGGACGTGCTGAGCTTCGTCGGCCTGATGCCCTCCGACAACGAGAAGGACCTCATCAAGCGCGTCATCGCGGTCGGCGGGGACACCGTCGAGTGCGAGGGCGAGGGCCCGGTGAAGGTCAACGGGATCGCGCTCGACGAGCCCTACGTCTACCCCGGCAACACCCCGTGCGGGACGAAGCCGTTCGGCCCGGTGAAGATCCTGGACGGCCAGATCTGGGTGATGGGCGACCACCGCGCCGACTCGCTCGACTCGCGCTTCCACATGGACCAGCCGGGCGGCGGAACCGTTCCGGTGGACGAGGTGATCGGGCGCGCCTTCGTGGTGGCCTGGCCGATCAACCGCTGGTCGACGCTGCCGGTCCCGGACACCTTCGACCAGAAGGGGCTGGCGGCGGCCCTGCCGGCGGCGCCCGCCGCGGCCGGTGCCGTGGGCGCCGTCGCCCTGCTCCCGCTGGTCCGCAGGCTGCGGAACCGGCAGGACCGCGACCGGCGGTCCTGACCCCGGCCGGAGGCTCCCGGGTCTTGCGCGGGCCGTGGTACCGACGAGTAATCTGCTCGGACGTGCCACGGCCCGCCGGGTTTTCCGCCCGTGGCCCCGGCACGCCGCCGCGAGCGTTTCCGGGTCGGTCAGGGGATGGACGGTGTCGATGAGCAGTGCCGCGCAACGGACGGCCGGCGAACGGCCGGCCACCGCCCGCCGCCGGCCCGCTCCCGGGGCCGTGGTCCAGGGCGCCCTGCTCGCCCTGGGGCTGGTCCTGCTGGTCGGCGGGTTCGCGGTGATCGCCGTGGGCTACCGGCCGTACAGCATCCCGACCGCCTCGATGTCGCCCACCCTCCGGGCGGGGGACACCGTCCTGGCCCGGCGGACCGACGGCGCCGACGTCCGGCGCGGCGACGTGGTGGTCTTCCGTGACCAGGCCTGGGGCGGCCGGCTCATGGTCAAGCGCGTGGTCGCGATCGGCGGCGACACCGTCGCGGTCGGCGAGGGCGAACAGCGACTCACCGTGAACGGCACGGCGGTGGACGAGCCGTACCTCGCGGTGCAGGGAGCGCAGGGAGCGGCCTTCAGCGTGGAGGTCCCGCCCGGCCGGCTGTTCCTGCTCGGCGACAACCGGCTCGGCTCGCTGGACTCCCGCGTCCACCTGGAGGCCGACGGCGGGACCGTCCCGGCCACCGAGGTGGAGGCCCGGGTCGAGGCGACCGCGCTGCCGCTCGGCCGGGCGGGTCTGTTGGCCGGCACCCCGGCGTTTGAGGTGGTCGGCGGCGGCCGGGCGACGGGCCCGGGACCGCTGGAGCCCGCGTTCCTGGCGAGCGTCGCAGGAGCGGCGACGATCCTCGTGACCGCCTCGGTGGGCGGGGTGGCGGGAGCGGTGCGCCGGCGCCGTCGCCGGACCTGACCGCGCCCGGCACCGTTCGCGGCGGTACCGCTCTGCCGAACCTCGCCCCGGACGACCGTGCCGGGTGGCAGGATCGGGGGAACGGCCGGGGCGGACGGAGGGAGCGTGGAGGCTCGCCATGGCGGCACAGCGGCGCAGGGCGGCACGGATCCTGCTGCTCGACGGGCAGGACCGGCTGCTGCTCTTCCACGGCTCGGATCCGGCGACGCCCGGCGTCACCTGGTGGTTCACCCCCGGCGGCGGCTTGGAGCCGGGGGAGGACGTCCGGGACGCCGCCGAGCGCGAGCTCCTGGAGGAGACCGGGTTGTGCGGCGTGGAACTGGGACCGGTGGTGGCGTACGGCAAGGCCTCGTTCTCCTATCGGGGGCGGCGCTACGAGCAGGAGCAGTGGTTCCACGTGGCCCGGACCGCGGAGACCGCGCTGGACCACTCGGGTATGGGCGAGGACGAACACGCTCAGTTGCTCGCCGCCCGCTGGTGGACGGTGGGGGAATTGCGGGCCACCGCCGAGACGGTCCATCCGGCCGGACTGGTGGACTTTCTGGAGCGGCTGTTGACCGAGGGGCCGCCGGTCGCCCCGGTAAGGCTCTGAGGGTGAGTGCGGTGGTCCACAATGGGTGGACGTGACAAGTTGAGGGGACGCCTGGATGAGTGCCGAAGATCTCGAGAAGTACGAGACCGAGATGGAGCTCAAGCTCTACCGGGAGTACCGGGACGTCGTCGGCCTGTTCAAGTACGTGATCGAGACCGAGCGACGGTTCTACCTCACCAATGACTACGAGCTGCAGGTGCACTCGGTGCAGGGCGAGGTGTTCTTCGAGGTGTCGATGGCGGATGCGTGGGTCTGGGACATGTACCGGCCGGCCCGGTTCGTCCGCAAGGTCCGGGTGCTGACCTTCAAGGACGTGAACATCGAGGAACTCGCGAAGAGCGACCTGGAGCTGCCCTCGGACGAGTCCGGCTTCGGGAACTGACGGTGGACCGCCCGGTCCCCGGATGTCCAGGGGAATTTCGGGTATTCCGGGATAATCACTCCCGCGGGTGACAGGAGTTATCCACAGGCCCGGGTTGTCCACAGGAAAAATGAACCCCGTGGTCCGTTCCCGGGCCGCACGGCAGCCTCCCCGTCGGAGGTGGTCACCGTGCAGGACATCGAGCGCGCCACGCGCAAGCAGACCGCGAAGGCCCGGAAGAGCGGGCAGCCGCGCCGGAGGACGACGCGGGCCCCGGCGGGCGGCCCGCCCCCTTCGGCCGCGCCCGGAGCGGAGCGGCTCGGCAACACCGGCCTCGGCCGCTATGGCGAGCAGGTGGCCGCCCGCAGGCTCGTCGAGGACGGGCTGCGCATCCTCGACCGCAACTGGCGGTGCGTCGAGGGCGAGCTGGACATCGTGGCCCTGGACGGCGACACCCTGGCGGTCTGCGAGGTCAAGACCCGTTCCGAACGGGGTTTCCAGCAGCCCACCGAGGCCATCGACGCGGCCAAGGCCGACCGGTTGCGCCGCCTGGCCGAACGCTGGATGGCCGAGCGCTGGCCCGGGCACTTCGCCCGGCTGGCCGGTCCCGGGTACCGGCCCGGGACCGCCGAACCGCCCTGGGTACCGGTGCCGCCCGGCGGCGTCCGGATCGACCTGGTCGCCGTCATCAACCGGTCCCGCGGCGCCGCCTCGGTCGACCACCTGCGGGGGGTGGTCTGAGATGGCCTTCGCCCGGACGTGTTCGGTGGCGCTGGTCGGCGTCGACGGGGTGATCGTCGAGGTCCAGGCCGATCTGGAGCCCGGGGTGGCGGCGTTCACCCTGGTCGGCCTGCCCGACAAGGCACTCTCCGAGGCCCGCGACCGGGTGCGCGCGGCCGTCGTGAACAGCGGAGAGGCCTGGCCGCAGCGGAAGCTGACGGTCGGGCTGAGCCCGGCCTCGGTGCCCAAGAGCGGCAGCGGCTTCGACCTCGCCGTGGCGTGTGCGGTGCTGGCCGCCGCCGAGCGGCTCGACCCCTCCGCGATCGCCGACCTGCTGCTCATCGGGGAGCTCGGGCTGGACGGGCGGGTGCGCCCGGTCCGCGGGGTGCTCCCCTCGGTGCTGGCCGCCGCCGACGCGGGCTACCGGCGCGTCGTGGTCGCCGACCAGACCGCCGCCGAGGCGGAGCTGGTACCCGGGGTGACGGTCCTCGGCGTGCGGAGCCTGCGTCAGCTGATCGCCCTGCTCACCGGAGCCCCCGAACCGGAGGAGCCCGCCGATCGGCCCGGCGGTCACCCCGACCCCCTGATGGCGGGTCTGATGCTCCCCAGCGCGGGGGTGCGCGGCCTGCCCGACGACGCGGCCGCCCGGCTGGACCTCGCCGACGTGGCCGGCCAGTACGAGGCCCGCAGGGCACTGGAGATCGCCGCCGCCGGCGGTCACCACCTCTACCTCAAGGGGCCGCCGGGCGCGGGCAAGACGATGCTGGCGGAGCGGCTGCCGTCGCTGCTCCCGCCGCTGACCCAGAAGGAGGCCCTGGAGGTCACGGCCGTCCACTCGGTCGCGGGGCTGCTCCCGGCCGGGCGGCCGCTGATCGACCGCGCGCCCTACTGCGCCCCGCACCACTCGACCACCATGCCCGCGATCATCGGCGGCGGCAGCGGCCTGCCGAGACCGGGTGCGGTCTCGCTGGCCCACCGGGGCGTCCTGTTCCTCGACGAGGCGCCCGAGTTCCCGGTCCGGGTGCTCGACGCGCTGCGCCAGCCGCTGGAGTCCGGCGAGGTGATGATCGCCCGGTCGGCCGGATCGCTCCGGCTGCCGGCCAGGTTCCTGCTCTGCCTGGCCGCCAACCCCTGTCCGTGCGGGCGCCACTCGCGGCGGGGCGAGGGGTGCGAGTGCACACCCACCATGGTCAGCCGGTACCAGGGGCGGCTCTCCGGGCCGCTGCTCGACCGGGTCGACCTCCAGGTCCAGGTCGCCCCGGTGACCAGGGTCGAGCTGATGGAGCGCGACGCCTCGGCGGAGACCACCGGGATCGTCGCGGCGCGGGTGCTGGCGGCCCGCGAGCGTGCGGCGGCCCGGCTGGACGGCACACCGTGGCGGACCAACGCCGAGGTGCCCGGCCACGAGCTGCGGACCCGCTGGCAGCTGGGACCGGACGCGCTGACCGACGCCGCGCGCCAGCTGGAGCGGGGTCTGCTCACCGCCCGCGGCCTGGACCGGGTGCTGCGGGTCGCCTGGACGGTCGCCGACCTGGCGGGCCGCGACCGCCCCGAGCAGAGCGACGTCCGCACCGCCCTCGTCCTGCGCACGGGCGTGGAGCAGGGACTGCCGCGGACACCGCGCTTCCTCAATCGGCAGGAACTCTCCCGGGACCGGCCGGACGTTCCCCCCGTCGCCCCGTCCGACGCGCCGCCCGAGGTCCCGCCGGACCTCCCCACCGGAGTCCCGCCCGCGGCGCGGCCCGGTGAGCGGGCCGAACGGCGCCCGGCCCGCTCCCGATCCGTCCGCCGCACCGCCGGCCCGCAGCCGGAGCCCGAGGAGGGCGGCTCGTGAACCGCACCGCGAAGGACCCACGACAGAGCCCGCCCGCCGCGGCCGGGAGCGCGCCCGGACCGGAGAGCACCTCCGAGCCGGCCGGCCTGCCGGGACCGGAGCCCGGCGCCCCGCCCGGCGCCGCACCCGGGCCACCGACCCGGCCGCGGCCGGAGGATCCCGAGCCCGAGCGGCTGGCCCGGGCCGCACTCAGCCGGCTCGGCGAACCCGGGGACGTCCAGCTCGGCCGCTGGCTCGCCGGCAGCGACGCCCTCGGTGTCGTCCGGGCGATCCGGGACGGCACGGCACCCGGCCCGCCGGGCCCGGACGACGCCCGGCTGGCGGCCTACCGGGCCCGGATGACCGGACTCGACCCGGTCGCGGACCTGGAGCGGGTACGGGCGGCCGGTGGACGCTTCATCATTCCGGGCGACGCCGAGTGGCCCAGTCAGCTTGACGACCTCGGGGCCGGCAGGCCCACGGGCCTCTGGGTGCTCGGCACCGGCTCGCTGCGGCTCCTGGCCCTGCGCTCGGTCGCGGTGGTCGGCGCCCGGGCGTGCACCGCGTACGGCGCGCACGTCGCCGGGGACCTCGCCGCGCAGCTCGCCGAACGCGGCTGGGTGGTCGTCTCCGGCGGTGCCTACGGCATCGACGCAGCCGCCCACCGGGGCGCGCTGGCGGTCGGCGGCCCGACCGTCGGCGTCCTCGCCTGCGGGGTGGACGTCGCCTACCCGAGGGGCAACACCGGGCTGATCCGCCGGATCGCCGGGCAGGGGCTGCTGGTGAGCGAACTCCCGCCGGGGGAGCACCCGACGCGCTTCCGGTTCGTGCTGCGCAACCGGGTGATCGCGGCACTGACCCGGGGCACCGTGGTGGTCGAGGCGGCGCTGCGCAGCGGGGCGCTGAGCACCGCCAGACGCGCCCGCGACCTCAACCGGCACACCATGGGGGTGCCCGGTCCGGTGACCTCGGAGCTGTCGGCCGGGGTGCACGTGCTGATCCGCGGCGGTGCGACCGTGGTCACCGACGCCGCCGAGATCGCCGAGCTGATCGGTTCGATCGGCGACGACCTAGCGCCGGAGCGCAGCGGGCCGGTGCTGCCCAGGGACCTCCTGGAGCCGGCGGCGGCCCGGGTCCTGGAGGCCGTGCCCGCCACCCCGGACGGCGCGCCGGTGGAGCGGCTTGCCCGGCAGTCGGGGCTGCCGCCGGACGAGGTGCTGCAGCGGCTCTACGAGCTGGGTTCGCTCGGCCACGTCGAGCGGCACGGTGCCCACTGGCGCCTGGTGCGGAGGAGGTGACGGCGGGGCCGGACGGCCGGGGGCGTTCGGTCGACGGTGCGGGCGTCCTCGTGCGCGATCACACGAACGAGCGGGACACGCGGCCGGAGTTGACGGGCGGTTCGGGCCGGGCCGACGGTGCGGGCCCGCCGTCCGGCCCGTCCGGTCCCGGTGCCCGGTGGCGGCGACACGAACGCCACCGGATCGAGGGACGACCGAGTGGCGGTAGCACTGCGCAGCGAGTCGGTCACGCTACGCTCGCCATGCCTTCCCTATCAGCACATGACTCGGCAGAACGGCGCAGACCAACGTATGCCCACACACATTCCCGGACACCGAGTGACCGGTGGCGCCCGGTCCTCGGGAGGGCCGCGCACCGAGCGGCGCACCGTGACCGAGATCCCGTCCAAGGCGGGGGGCGGGATGGGGGCCCTCGCACGGCAGGGCGGCCGAACGGCGCACACCGGGGCGCACGACGGCCGGCCGGACGCTCCCGGTGCTTCCGCCGACACGGCCGCCCCCGTGCCCGCCGAGGCGCCGGCCCCCCGCCGGGAGGCGGACGGCCGGGAGCGCACGGCGCTCGAAGAGCTGTGGCGCGCCTACAAGGAGACGGCCGACCAGCGGCTGCGGGAGCAGCTGATCCTGCACTACTCGCCGCTCGTCAAGTACGTGGCGGGCCGGGTCGGGGTCGGTCTGCCGTCCAACGTCGAGCAGGCCGACTTCGTCTCCTCCGGGGTCTTCGGGCTGATCGACGCGATCGAGAAGTTCGACATCGGCCGCGCCATCAAGTTCGAGACCTACGCGATCAGCCGGATCCGTGGCGCGATCATCGACGAGCTGCGGGCGCTGGACTGGATCCCGCGCTCGGTGCGGCAGAAGGCGAAGGCGGTCGAGCGGACGTACGCGACGCTGGAGGCCCGGCTGCGGCGCACGCCCAACGAGCCCGAGGTGGCGGCCGAGATGGGCATCGCCATCGAGGACCTGCACGCCATCTTCAGCCAGCTCTCGCTCGCCAACGTGGTGGCGCTGGACGAACTGCTCCACCCGGTCGGCGAGGGCGGCGACCGGCCGAGCCTGATGGACACCCTGGAGGACCACGGCGCGGACGACCCGGTCGAGGTGGCCGAGGACCGTGAGCTGCGCCGGCTGCTGGCACAGGCCGTGAACACGCTCCCCGAGCGGGAGAAGACCGTGGTGACGCTCTACTACTACGAGGGGCTGACCCTCGCCGAGATCGGCCAGGTGCTCGGGGTGAC
The DNA here is from genome assembly GCF_042261735.1 of Kitasatospora sp. NPDC056327. Taxonomy (NCBI): domain Bacteria; kingdom Bacillati; phylum Actinomycetota; class Actinomycetes; order Kitasatosporales; family Streptomycetaceae; genus Kitasatospora; species Kitasatospora sp. NPDC056327. The sequence goes on from NZ_JBHJRC010000040.1 coordinate 10,228, forward strand.
CGAGAGCCGGGTCAGCCAGATCCACACCAAGTCGGTGCTCCAGCTGCGCGCCAAGCTGTCGGACATCCGGTAGCCACCGGTTCACCGGGCGGCCTGTGAGCCACGAGCCCGTGAGCCACGAGCCCGGGAAACAGGGAGCCCGGGACGCTGCGCCGTCCGGTCGCCGGGGAGCCGCGCCGTCCGGTCGGGTGCGCCGCGTGCGCCCGGTCCGTGCCCTCCGGCCCGCCCGCGCCCCCTGCCCCGGTACGCGTCCCTCCGCATCCTCCGGGTGCGCGGCACCGTACCGGTGGGATGTAGGGCTCCGTACAGTGGAGGGCGTGCCGAAGATCCGAGCAGCCAGTGTGGCCGAGCACCGTCAGATGCAGCGGGCAGCCCTCCTCGACGCTGCCCGCAGTCTCCTCACCGAGGGAGGCATGGAGGGCCTGACCTTCCCCGCGCTCGCGGCGCGGACGGGTCTCGCGCGGTCCTCGGTGTACGAGTACTTCCGTTCCCGGGCAGCGGTGGTCGAGGCGCTCTGCGAGGTCGACTTCCCGCTCTGGGCCGCCGAGATCGAGGCCGGCATGGCGAGCCGGGACACTGCCGCCGAGCGGATCGAGGCGTACGTCCGGGGCCAGCTCGCGCTGGCCGGCGACCCGCGGCACCGGGCGGTCGCGGCGATCTCCGCGCTGGAACTGGACGACGCGGCCCGGGAGCGCATCCGCGCCGCGCACGGGACGCTGGTGGGGCTGGTGGTCCAGGCGCTGGAGGATCTCGGTCACGAGCAGCCCCGACTGGCCGCCGCGCTGCTCCAGGGCATCGTCGAGGCGGCCGTGCGGCAGTCGGAGCAGCGCGCCGCCGGTGGCCGGGCCGAGAGCCCCGAGGTGATCGCGGACGCCGCCGTCGCCCTGGCCCTGCACGGCCTCGGCCCGAGCTGATCCTCCGCCCGGAGGCCACGGCGGGTGCCGGATCCGGCACCGGCGCCGTCGCCAGGGGTTCCCCGGGGACGACGTCCAGCGGCAGCAGCCGGGCCCGGCCCGCGCCGAGCAGGGCGGGCGGATCGAGGTAGCGCCGCCCGCGCAGCAGCCCCCAGTGCAGACAGGACCCCTCGACGCAGTGGCCGCTCCCGGTGGCGGCGAGCCGCCCGATCGGCCGGCCCGCCGCCACCGGGGTGCCCACCGGTGGGGCGCCGTCCACCGGCAGGTAGGTGGTCCGCAGCGGGGGAGCGGTGGGATCCGCGGCGGCGCCCGCCGTCCGGTGGGTGACCGTGACCACCGGGCGCCCGGCCACCGGCCCGGCGAACGTCACCACCCCCGGTGCCGCGGCCCGGACCTCGGCCCCGGGGGCGGCGGCCAGGTCGACGCCCCGGTGCCCAGCGGCCCAGGGCCGCGCCGGCGCCTCGAAGCGGTGGACCACGCGACCCGGCCCGCCGCCGGGGCCGTCCACCGGCCACGCCCGCCCGGCCCCGGCGCCGGCGAAACCGCCGGCGGCACCATCGCCGTCCCCCACCCCACCGGCCCCCGCCGCGTGCCCGGACGCCCCGGGCCACCAGGCCGCCGCCGTAGGCGTGCCCGGCAGCACCGGCAGCGCCGGCACCACCGACAGGAACAGCAGCAGGTACCACCGCACCCGCCGACGGTGCCCGCCCCGGCGAGCACCGCGGCCACGGCAAGCACCGCGACCCCGGCGACCACCGCAGCCGGCGCCGGCTGCGCCCTGTCCGGCCGGGACCTCCACGACAGCAGTCATGCCGCCGAGGCTCCCCGGGGCGCCCCGTGCCTGCCACCCACCTCCCGATTCCTGTGGACAACCCGTCCCTGTGGACGGTGACCGTCGCTCCAACGGGTGTATCCCGAGGGATGGACGGGGGCACAACAGGGCCGTCCGGCGCCCCGGACCAGGCCCGTCCCCGGCCGTCCGCTTTCTGCCGAGTCGCCCGGTGCTCGGCGCTTCCCGTACACTTCACACGCGACCCGGTCCGCCGGGTCGACTTCGCACGCCCCGCCACCGGTGGACGGAAGCGGCTCAGCCGCCACCTCCGCCAGGTGCGAGTGCCGCTCGGTCCGCCGAGCCCGGCCGGTCTCCGGACCACCGGGTGGAAGCGGCTCGGCACGTTCGGGGCGTCAGGCGTGGCTGTCACCTGGCCGCCACGGACAAACCGAGCCTGACCCGGCCGTTCGCACGCGCCGAGCGGGGGCGCCACCGCGCGCCGACCGCGACGCCGTTGCGCAGGAGCCGGGCGTAACACCTGAGGAGCACGGCCATGGCCGTCGTCACGATGCGGGAGCTGCTGGAGAGCGGCGTCCACTTCGGTCACCAGACCCGCCGCTGGAACCCGAAGATGAAGCGCTTCATCATCACCGAGCGCAACGGCATCTACATCATCGACCTCCTGCAGTCGCTGAACTACATCGACCGCGCCTTCGAGTTCATCAAGGAGACCGTTGCCCACGGCGGCAGCGTCCTCTTCGTCGGCACGAAGAAGCAGGCCCAGGAGGCCATCGCCGAGCAGGCCACCCGCGTGGGCATGCCCTACGTGAACCAGCGCTGGCTCGGCGGCATGCTGACCAACTTCTCGACCGTCTACAAGCGCCTGCAGCGCCTCAAGGAGCTCGGCGAGCTGGACTTCTCGGACGTGGCCGGCTCCGGCCTCACCAAGAAGGAGCTCCTGGTCCTCCAGCGCGAGCACGACAAGCTGGAGAAGACCCTCGGCGGTATCCGCGACATGCAGCGCGTTCCCAGCGCCGTCTGGATCGTGGACACCAAGAAGGAGCACATCGCGGTCGGCGAGGCCCGGAAGCTCAACATCCCGGTCGTCGCCATCCTCGACACCAACTGTGACCCCGACGAGGTCGACTACAAGATCCCGGGCAACGACGACGCGATCCGCTCCGTCACCCTGCTGACCCGTGTGATCGCCGACGCCGTCGCCGAGGGCCTGAAGTCCCGCGCCGGTGTCGCCAAGGGCGACGTCAAGGCCGAGCCGGGTGCCGACCAGCCGCTGGCCGACTGGGAGAAGGACCTCCTGGAGGGCGAGAAGAAGGCCGAGGAGGCCCCCGCCGCCGCCGAGGCCCCCGCCGCCGCCGAGGCCCCCGCTGCCGAGGCTCCGGTCGCCGAGGCCCCCGCCGCCGAGGCGCCCGCTGCCGAGGCTCCGGCCGAGCAGGCCTGACGTACCAAGGGTGAGGGGCACCCGCCGGTACGACACCGGTCGGTGCCCCTCTCTCCCGTGCCGGGGCCGAACCATCGGCCCCGGTGCTACCCCACGCAGACACGCGAGACGCGAGAAGAGATTCACACCATGGCGAACTTCACCGCCGCGGACGTCAAGAAGCTCCGTGAGCTCACCGGCGCCGGCATGATGGACTGCAAGAAGGCCCTGGACGAGGCCGAGGGCAACGTCGAGAAGGCCGTCGAGCTCCTTCGCATCAAGGGCCAGAAGGGCGTCGCCAAGCGCGAGGGCCGTGACGCCTCCAACGGCGCCGTCGCCGCGCTGATCGCCGAGGACAAGAAGTCCGGCGTCCTGGTCGAGCTGAACTGCGAGACCGACTTCGTCGCCAAGGGTGACAACTTCGTCAAGGTCGCCGACGCGATCGCCGCGCACGTCGCCAAGAGCGCCCCGGCCGACCTGGACGCCGCCCTGGCTTCCGAGATCGAGTCCGGCAAGACCGTCCAGCAGTTCGTCGACGAGGCCAACGCGACCCTGGGCGAGAAGATCGTCTTCCGTCGTTTCGCCCAGTTCGACGGTGACGGCTTCGTCGCGGTCTACCTCCACAAGACCAGCCCCGACCTGCCGCCGGCCGTCGGCGTCCTGGTCGAGCTGGACAAGGAGAACGCCGAGGTCGCCAAGGACGTCGCGCAGCACATCGCCGCCTTCGCCCCGAAGTACCTGTCCCGCGAGGACATCCCGGCCGAGGACCTTGAGAACGAGCGCCGCGTCGCCGAGGCCACCGCCCGCGAGGAGGGCAAGCCGGAGGCCGCGCTGCCGAAGATCGTCGAGGGCCGCGTCACGGGCTTCGTGAAGGAGCACTCCGTCCTGGAGCAGGCCTTCGCGAAGGACAACAAGAAGACCGTCGCCAAGGTCCTTGAGGAGAACGGCGTCGCCCTCAAGCGCTTCGCCCGCTTCCGCGTCGGCGCCTGAGCCACGTTCCACCCGGGCTCCCGGCCGTAGGCTGGGAACCGTCCCCGCCCGCTGACCAGGGCCGTGGGGAACGCGCCGTACGGGCTCACCCAGCGCCATCCGTCCATGGGCGAGCCGCGTCGGCAGCATGAACGACGAGGAGGCCATTGCCGTGCAGGACACCGAACCGGTTCCCGCGGCAGTGGCCTCCTCGCGTGTACGCGCAGGCCGGGCATCCGCACACCCGCGCCTGTGAACCAGTAGGTGTAGAAGGAGAAGTCCATGCAGGAGACGCAGGAGACCGCGCAGGACACCCGGGGCGGCACGCGTCGTCGGGTGCTGCTGAAGCTGTCCGGTGAGGCCTTCGCCGGCGGCGGCGGGCTCGGCGTCGATCCGGACGTCGTGCACGCGATCGCCCGCGAGATCGCCACGGTCGTCCGCGCGGGTACCGAGGTCGCCGTGGTGATCGGCGGCGGCAACTTCTTCCGCGGTGCCGAACTCCAGGTCCGCGGCATGGACCGGGCCCGCTCGGACTACATGGGCATGCTCGGCACGGTCATGAACTGCCTCGCGCTCCAGGACTTCCTGGTCAAGGAGGGCATCGAGACCCGGGTCCAGACCGCCATCACGATGGGCCAGGTCGCCGAGCCGTACCTGCCGCTGCGCGCCGTCCGGCACCTGGAGAAGGGCCGTGTGGTGATCTTCGGCGCCGGTATGGGCATGCCGTACTTCTCCACCGACACCACGGCCGTCCAGCGGGCGCTGGAGATCCACGCCGACGTCCTGCTGATGGGCAAGAACGGTGTGGACGGCGTCTACGACTCCGACCCCCGGACCAACCCGGACGCGGTCAAGTTCGATGCGCTGGAGTACTCCGAGGTCATCGCGCGCGACCTCAAGGTCGCCGACCTCACCGCGATCACGCTGTGCAAGGACAACAACCTCCCGATGCTGGTCTTCGAGCTGCTGGCGGAGGGCAATATCGCGCGTGCGGTGAAGAGTGAGAAGATCGGCACACTCATCAGCCAGGATTCTGTCCGGGCCTGAGCAGCAACCAGCCGCACCGGACGGCGCCGCCGCCCCTGGGCCCCGCCGCCGACACCGGTCGGGACAACAGCAGATGAACCGGACAGGGAGATCACAGTGATCGAAGAGACCCTCCTCGACGCCGAGGAGAAGATGGAGAAGGCCGTCGCCCACGCCAAGGACGACTTCGCCGCCATCCGCACCGGCCGCGCGCACCCGGCGATGTTCGCCAAGATCGTCGCGGAGTACTACGGCGCCGTGACGCCGATCAACCAGCTGGCCTCCTTCTCCGTGCCGGAGCCCCGGATGGCGGTCGTCTCGCCGTTCGACAAGACCGCGCTGAAGGCGATCGAGCAGGCGATCCGCGACTCCGACCTGGGCGTCAACCCGTCGAACGACGGCTCCATCATCCGGGTCGTGCTCCCCGAGCTCACCGAGGAGCGCCGCCGCGAGTTCATCAAGATCGCCCGCGGCAAGGGCGAGGACGCCAAGGTCTCGATCCGCGCCGTGCGCCGCAAGGCCAAGGACGCCATCGACAAGCTGGTGAAGGACGGCGAGATCGGCGAGGACGACGGCCGCCGCGCCGAGAAGGAGCTCGACGACACGACGGCCAAGTACGTGGCCTCCGTCGACGAGCTGCTCAAGCACAAGGAAGCCGAGCTGCTCGAAGTCTGATGAACGACGCCCCTGACGCCCCTGGCTACTGGGGCACGTCCGACCAGCAGTACCAGCCGTACCCGCCGTACCGGCCTGCGCAGGGACCAGCCGCACCTGCGCAGGCTGTCGGCGTACCCGGACACCCGCCGCAGCCGCACGGCCGGCACGGACGGCCCGGGCCGCACGGCGCGGGTGACCCGGGCCGCCGAACGGGTCACTCCCAGCAGCCTCCGGTGTACTGGGACCCGGACGCGGAGGAAACTCAGGTCATGCCTCCCGTACCGGCCGACCCGGGCCCCCGGCCCGTGCCCCCGCCCGGGACCGACCCCGCCGAGGGGCCGGTCCGTGAGGCGGGGCGGCTGAGCGGACCGCTGTTCCGCGACGAACGGCCCGGGGCCGCGGAGCCGGGTGCGTCGGAGACGGTCGTGCTGCGCGCGATAACCGACGACACCCCGCCGCCCGCCCCCGCGGGCGGTCCGTACCCGGGCTCCCCGGTGTACCCGGGGCCGTCGGCGCCGCAGGTGCCGCCGGCCGCGGCGGGTCACCCCGGAGTTCCGGGCGGACCGGCGGCGGGGCAGCCCCTCCCCGTGCCGTCCCACCCAGGGCAGGAGACACCCGTGGCCCAGGCCGATCCGCAGCCCCAGCCGCCGCAGCGCAAGCAGCGCGGCGGCCGCAACCTCCAGGCCGCGATAGGCGTGGGCGTAGGCCTCGGCGCGGTGATCGTCGCCTCGCTGTTCGTCGTCAAGGCGCTGTTCCTGGCCGTGGTGATCGCGGCGGTGGCGGTCGGCGTCTGGGAGCTGACCAGCCGGCTGGCCGAGCGCAAGGAGATCAAGGCGCCGCTGGTGCCGCTGGTCGCGGGCGGCATCGCGATGGTCGCCACCGGCTACTGGTCGGGGATCCAGTGGGCGGCGGCCTCGCTCGCGCTCACCGGGCTCGCGGTGATGGTCTGGCGGATGGCCGAGCCGCCGGAGAACTACCTGCGGGACATAACGGCGGGGATCTTCACCGCCTTCTACGTCCCGTTCCTGGCCACCTTCGTGGCGATGATGCTCGCGGCGGACGACGGTCCGCAGCGGATCGTGCTGTTCCTCATCGTCACGGTGTGCAGCGACACCGGGGCCTACGCGGTGGGCTACAAGTTCGGCCGGAACAAGCTGGCGCCGACGATCAGCCCCGGCAAGACCCGCGAGGGCCTGGCCGGCGGCATCGGCCTGTCGATGCTGGCGGGCGCGCTGCTGATGGAACTGATCATCGACGGCGGCAGCTGGTGGCAGGGCCTGATCCTGGGCGGCTGCGCGGCGGTCACCGCGACCCTGGGCGACCTGGGCGAGTCGATGATCAAGCGGGACCTCGGCATCAAGGACATGGGCACGTTGCTGCCCGGCCACGGCGGCATCATGGACCGGCTGGACTCGCTCCTGCCGACCGCCCCGGTGGTCTGGCTGCTGCTGGCGGCCTTCGTCGGCAGCTGAGCCACTGCCCCGCGGACCAGGGGCCCCGGACGCACGGCGTCCGGGGCCCTCGCGCGTCTGCGACACTGGACGGACCATGCCTAAGCCCGGAGAACTCACCTTTGTCGCGCCGCGCGGCGCAAAGCCCCCGCGACACCTCGCCGACCTGAGCCCCGCCGAGCGCAAGGAGGCCGTCGCCGAGCTGGGCGAGCAGCCGTTCCGCGCGAAGCAGCTCTCCAACCACTACTTCGGCCGGATGTCGAACGACCCGGCGAGCTGGACGGACATCCCCGCCGCCAGCCGGGAGAAGCTCACCGGCAGCCTGCTGCCGGAGCTGATGTCGGTGGTCCGGCACGTGTCCTGCGACGACGACACGACCCGCAAGACGCTGTGGAAGCTGTTCGACGGCACACTCGTCGAGTCGGTGCTGATGCGCTACCCGGACCGGGTCACCATGTGCATCAGCTCGCAGGCCGGCTGCGGCATGAACTGCCCGTTCTGCGCCACCGGCCAGGCGGGGCTGACCCGCAACCTGTCCACCGGCGAGATCGTCGAGCAGATCGCCGCCGGGATGCGCGCGCTCAAGGACGGCGAGATCCCGGGCGGCGAGGCCCGGCTGTCCAACGTGGTCTTCATGGGGATGGGCGAGCCGCTCGCCAACTACAACCGGGTGCTGGCCTCGATCCGCCGGCTGACCGACCCGGCGCCGGACGGCTTCGGCCTCTCCCAGCGCGGCATCACCGTCTCCACCGTCGGTCTGGTCCCGGCGATGAACCGGTTCGCGGACGAGGGCCTCAGCTGCCGGCTCGCGCTGTCGCTGCACGCGCCCGACGACGAGCTGCGCGACGAGCTGGTGCCGGTCAACACCCGGTGGAAGGTCGCCGAGGTGCTGGACGCCGCGTGGAACTACGCCGAGAAGTCCGGCCGCCGGATCTCCATCGAGTACGCGCTGATCAAGGACATCAACGACCAGGCGTGGCGGGCGGACCTGCTCGGCCGACTGATCAAGAACCACCGGGTGCACGTCAACCTGATCCCGCTGAACCCCACCCCGGGCTCCAAGTGGACGGCCTCCCGCCCGGAGGACGAGCGCGAGTTCGTCCGGCGGCTCCAGTCGCACGGCGTGCCGACGACCGTGCGCGACACCCGCGGCCAGGAGATCGACGGCGCCTGCGGCCAGCTCGCGGCGGCCGGCTGATCCGGTCGGACGGTCGGCGGGACCGGCGGGACCGACCGGCCCCGCCGGTTCAGCGCAGTCCGGCGGCGGCCAGTGCCGCGGTCGCCCCGCCGGTGACCAGCAGGACCGTGCCCGCCATCAGGGTCCGCAGCACGAGGGCGCCGAACAGCAGCCGGGGCGGCGTGCCGAGCCGCAGCAGCGCCTCGGCGACGCCCCGGCGGGCGGTGCGCAGCTCGGCTAGCCGGACGGCCACCGCGGCGGCCGCGCAGCCCAGGACGACGCCGGCCTCGACGGCGGGCAGGGCGTCGGCGCTGCCGGGTTCGCCGAGCCAGTAGCGCACCGTGGTGAGCACCACGGCGAGCGCCAGGGTGAGCACGGCCAGCGGTGCCCCGAGCCGGCGGGCCTGCGCGGTGAGGCCGCGTCCGGCGAGCAGCCGCAGCGGGGTCGGCCGGCCCAGCGCCAGCAGCCGCCCGGCCCAGCCCAGCAGCGGGCCGGTGAGCAGGGCGAGACCGAGCGCGGAGGCGGCCCAGCCGCCGAGCGCGGCGGTGCTGGTGCTGCCGAGCCCGGCGGGCAGGTGGATCGGCCGGCCGTCGGCGGCGGCGCCGGGGCGCAGCGCGATGAGTTCCAGGGCGAGGCCGAGCACGGCGAGGCCGGTCGGCACGGCGAGCCGCCAGGGGCCGAACCCGGTCGGCTCGGGCCGGGGGCGGCCGGGCAGGGTCTCGGCGTGCGGGACGGCGCCGGCCGCGGCGAGGCCGGCGGTGAGCGGGACCAGCACCAGCAGGGTGACCGGTGCGGCGGCCGGGAGGGCCACGCCCATGCCGAGTTCGTCGGCGAGCGCGGGGCCGGCGATGTCGTTGCGCAGCACCAGGAAGAGCAGCAGGGTCAGCGCGGCGCCGGTGCCGCAGGCGAGCGCGACCTCGCCGGCGATCAGGGCGCGGATCCGGCCGGCCCCGGCGCCGGCGGTGGTGAGCCCGGTGATCCGTTCGGCCCGCCGGGCGGGGACGGCGCGGGCGGCGACGGCGGCGAACCAGGCGACCGCGGCCAGCGGCGGCAGGCACCAGAGCAGCCGGACGGTCGCGGCGGAGCCGGCGGCCGGGTCGCTCAGCGCCCGGCCGAGGGCGCGCAGCAGGAAGGCGGCGACGACCGCCCCGGCGAGGGCGGTCAGCAGCCAGCGGCCGAGGTCGAGTACCCGGTAGCCCCGGGCCAGACGGAGATAGAACACGTCGACTCTCTCAGCGGCCGGCGGCCGGGACGGCGGGGGCCCCGGCGGCGCCGGGGGCGGCGGTGCCGCGCGGCACGGGCGTGACGGGGCCGGTGAGGCGTCCGTCGACGAGGGCGACGGCGCGGTCCGCGTACCGGACGAGCCCGGGGTCGTGGGTGGCGAGCACCAGGGTGAGCTGGTGCGAGCGGACCGCGCTGGTCAGTATCCGCAGGACCTGGTCGGCCGTCTCGCGGTGCAGCGGCGCGGTGGGGTCGTCGGCGAAGACGACCGGGGGGAGCGGGGCGAGGGCCCGGGCGACGGCGATCCGCTGGCGCTGGCCCTGGACCATCCGGTCGGGCCGGATCCCGGCGAGGTCACCGATGTCCAGGCGTTCGAGCCACTCGTCGGCGGCGGTGTGGGCGGCCTTGCCGCCGGCGCCGGCGAGCAGCAGCGGCAGGGCGACGTTCTCCCGGGCCGTCAGTTCCGGGACCAGGTGCGGCTCGGAGCCGACGAAGCCGAAGCGGTCGCGGCGCAGCCGTTCGCGCCCGGCCCGGCCGAGGGTGTGCACGGGGGCGCTGTTGAACCAGACCTCGCCCTCGTCGACCGGGAGCAGCGCGGAGAGGCAGCCGAGCAGGGTGCTCTTGCCGGAGCCGCGCGGGCCGGTGACGGCGAGGACCTCGCCGTCGCGGACGCCGAGCGAGACGCCGCGCAGCGCCGGGGTGCCGTGATGGGACTTGACGATCCCCCGGGCCCACAGCACGTCGTTGTCAGGAGGGGCCGCTGCCATGAGGTTCCGTCCTGGGGGGCCGCAGGGATATGACAGTCGTCAGATTAGAACGATCGGGCACGGGCGCGGTTGCGGCACACTGGTCCATCCGGGGCAAATCGCCCTCAATCAGGCGTGTTTGATCCGAAGAGTGGATCGGTCCGGCGGTGTCGGGCCGTTCCGGGAACGCCGCAGGGCGGCCCCGCCGAAGCGGGACCGCCCTGTGACGGAGGGTGGGGCGGAAAGCGGAAGGGGTCAGAGCTTCGCCCACGCGTCGGTGAGGCTGGTCCGCAGGATCTGCTCGATCTCGTCGAAGGTCGACTGGTCGGAGATCAGCGGCGGGGCCAGCTGGACGACCGGGTCGCCACGGTCGTCGGCGCGGCAGTACAGACCGTTGTCGAAGAGCGCCTTGGAGAGGAAGCCGTAGAGCACGCGCTCGACCTCGTCGTCGTTGAACGACTCCTTGGTGACCTTGTCCTTGACGAGCTCGATGCCGTAGAAGTACCCGTTGCCGCGGACGTCGCCGACGATCGGCAGGTCGCGCAGCTTGCTCAGGGTGCCGAGGAAGGCGGCCTCGTTGTCGAGCACGTGCTGGTTCAGGCCCTCGCGCTCGAAGATGTCGAGGTTGGCCAGCGCCACCGCGGAGGAGACCGGGTGGCCGCCGAAGGTGTAGCCGTGCAGGAAGGTGTTGTCGCCCTTGTAGAACGGCTCGGCGATGCGGTCCGAGATGATCGTGGCGCCGATCGGGGAGTAGCCCGAGGTCATGCCCTTGGCGCAGGTGATCATGTCGGGCTGGTAGCCGAACTTGTCGGCGCCGAACATGGTGCCCAGGCGGCCGAAGGCACAGATGACCTCGTCCGAGACCAGCAGCACGTCGTGGCGGTCGCAGATCTCGCGCAGGCGCTGGAAGTACCCGGGCGGCGGCGGGAAGCAGCCACCGGCGTTCTGCACCGGCTCGACGAAGACGGCGGCGACGGTCTCGGCGCCCTCGTTGAGGATGGCCACCTCGATCTCGTCGGCGCACCAGCGGCCGTAGGCCTCGGGGTCGACCGTGCCGTCGGGGCCGGCCAGGAAGGCCGGGGCGCGGTAGATGTTGGTGTTCGGGGCCTTGTGGGTGCCCGGCACCAGCGGCTCGAAGGGGGCCTTCAGGCCCGGCAGGCCGGTGATGGACAGGGCGCCCTGCGGGGTGCCGTGGTAGGCGACGGCGCGCGAGATGACCTTGTACTTGGTCGGCTTGCCGGTCAGCTTGAAGTACTGCTTGGCGAGCTTCCAGGCGGTCTCGACGGCCTCGCCGCCGCCGGTGGAGAAGAAGACCTTGTTGAGGTCGCCCGGGGCGTAGTTGGCCAGGCGCTCGGCCAGCTCGACGGCCTTCGGGTGGGCGTAGCTCCACACCGGGAAGAAGGCGAGCTCCTTGGCCTGCTTGGCGGCGGCCTCGGCGAGCTCCTCGCGGCCGTGGCCCGCCTGGACGACGAACAGGCCGGCGAGGCCGTCGAGGTACTTGCGGCCCTTGTCGTCCCAGACGTAGGTGCCCTCGCCCCGGACGATCGTCGGGACGGGAGAGTTCTCGTACGACGACATGCGGGTGAAGTGCATCCACAGGTGGTCGTAGGCGGTCTTGGAAAGGTCCTTCTGCGCCGGGTCGGCTGTCATCGGGTGCCCCAGGTGTAGGTCTGTTTCCGGAGCTTCAGGTAAACGAAGCTCTCGGTGCTCCGCACGCCGGGAAGCGCGCGGATGCGCTTGTTGATCAGTTCGAGCAGGTGCTCGTCGTCCTCGCAGACCAGTTCGGCCAGGAGGTCGAACGAGCCCGCGGTGCAGACGACGTAGTCGACCTCGTCGAGGGCGGCCAGCGCGTCGGCGACGGGTTCGATGTCGCCCTCGACCCGGATCCCGACCATCGCCTGGCGGGTGAAGCCGACGGTGAGCGGGTCGGTGACGGCGACGATCTGCATCACGCCCTGGTCGAGCAGCTTCTGGACGCGCTGTCGCACGGCCGCCTCCGACAGGCCGACGGCCTTGCCGATGGCGGCGTACGGGCGCCGCCCGTCCTCCTGCAGCTGCTCGATGATCGCCTTGGAGGCGGCGTCGAGGGGAACGCTGGCGTTCCGGTCGCGGTTGGCCACGCCGCCACTGTGCCCGATCGATCCCGTGTTCGCAAGCGAGGAAACTGCTGATTTCGTCGCGATCTTGGAAATCCCATGCGGATTTCATTGCCTCCCAGGCTGCGGCCTGTCGATACCGTCAGCAGTCGGGCTACCCTGGCTGCGGTACGCGCGCGGCCGGGCAGTGCCGCGCGCATTCCGCCAACCAGTGGACCGCGGCGCTTGCGGCGCGGCCGCTCGGCGCCCTTCGCCGGCCGGTACGGCCGACGTACCATGGCGCCGGATTCTGCAACGCCGCAGGCCGAGACCGAGGAGAGACCCGTGAGCGACCTTCGCACGCTGCGCAACTACATCAACGGTGAGTTCGTCGATGCGGCCGACGGCCGCACGCTCGACATCGTCGATCCCACCACCGGCGAGGTCTACGCGACGTCCCCGCTGTCCGGTGCCGCCGACGTGGATGCCGCCATGGCTTCCGCCGACGCCGCGTTCCCGGCCTGGCGCGACGCCACTCCGAGCACCCGGCAGAAGCTGCTGCTGAAGGTCGCCGACGCGGTCGAGGCGCGCGCCGACGAGCTGGTCGACGCCGAGTGTCGCAACACCGGCAAGCCGCGGGCGCTGACCCTCTCCGAGGAGATCGGCCCGATGGTCGACCAGATCCGGTTCTTCGCCGGTGCCGCCCGGCTGCTCGAAGGCAAGGCCGCCGGCGAGTACATGGACGGCATGACCTCGATCGTGCGCCGCGAGCCGGTCGGCGTCTGCGCCCAGGTCGCGCCGTGGAACTACCCGATGATGATGGCGGTCTGGAAGTTCGCCCCCGCCATCGCCGCCGGCAACACCGTGGTGCTGAAGCCCTCGGACACCACCCCGGCCTCCACCGTCCTGCTGGCCGAGATCATCGGCGGTGTCCTCGCGGACCTGGAGCTGCCGGCCGGCGTCTTCAACGTGATCTGCGGCGACCGCGAGACCGGCCGCCTGATGGTCGAGCACCGGACCCCCGCGATGGCCTCCATCACCGGTTCGGTGCGGGCCGGCATCCAGGTCGCCGAGTCCGCCTCCAAGGACGTCAAGCGCGTCCACCTGGAGCTGGGCGGCAAGGCCCCGGTCGTGGTGTTCGAGGACGCCGACATCGCCGAGGCCGTCGAGGGCATCTCCACCGCGGGCTTCTTCAACGCCGGCCAGGACTGCACCGCCGCCACCCGCGTGCTGGTGCACGAGTCGATCCACGACGCCTTCGTCGAGGCGCTGGCCAAGGCCGCGGCCGAGACCAGGACCGGTGGGGTGGACGACGAGGACGTGCTCTACGGCCCGCTGAACAACGCCAACCAGCTGAAGCAGGTCTCCGGCTTCATCGAGCGCCTGCCGGAGCACGCCAAGGTCGAGGCGGGCGGCCACCGGGTCGGCGACAAGGGCTACTTCTACGCCCCGACCGTCGTCTCCGGCCTCCGGCAGGACGACGAGATCATCCAGAACGAGGTCTTCGGCCCGGTCATCACCGTGCAGAGGTTCTCCGACGAGGACCAGGCCGTCGGCTACGCCAACGGCGTCGAGTTCGCGCTGGCCTCCTCGGTGTGGACCAAGGACCACGCCCGCGCCATGCGGATGTCCCGCCGCCTGGACTTCGGCTGCGTCTGGATCAACACCCACATCCCGCTGGTCGCCGAGATGCCGCACGGCGGTTTCAAGAAGTCCGGCTACGGCAAGGACCTCTCCTCCTACGGCTTCGAGGACTACACCCGCGTCAAGCACGTGATGACCGCGATCTGACCCGTCGCCGCGGGCCCGGGTCCTCGCGACCCGGGCCCGTCGCCCCGCCGTCCCCGCGCCCCGAAGTCCCCGTGCGCCGGCCGTCCCGTGCGCCGGCCGTCCCCCGTGACCCCGCCGGCCTTGCACCCTGTCGGCGGATCGGGCGACCGGCTGACAGGATGCACCTCCACTTCGGCGCCGGGACTCCCTAGCCTTGCCGCATGAGCATCCCCACCGCCGACCCGGCCGCCGGCCGGGCCGTCAAGGACACCGACCGCGCGCACGTCTTCCACTCGTGGTCCGCCCAGGCGCTGATCGACCCCCTCGCGGTGGCCGGCGCCGAGGGCTCGTACTTCTGGGACTACGACGGCAACCGCTACCTCGACTTCTCCTCCCAGCTGGTCAACACCAACATCGGGCACCAGCACCCGAAGGTGGTCGCGGCGATCCAGGAGCAGGCGGCGAAGCTCTGCACGATCGCCCCCGGCTTCGCGGTCGAGTCCCGCAGCGAGGCCGCCCGGCTGATCGCCGAGCGCACCCCGGGCGACCTCGACAAGATCTTCTTCACCAACGGCGGCGCCGAGGCCAACGAGAACGCCATCCGGCTGGCCCGGCTGCACACCGGGCGGCAGAAGGTGCTCTCCACCTACCGCTCGTACCACGGGGCCACCGCCAACGCGATCGCCCTGACCGGCGACCCGCGCCGCTGGGCCAACGAGACCGGCGTCTCCGGCGTCGTGCACTTCTGGGGTCCGTACCCGTACCGCTCCAACTTCCACGCCGAGGACGAGGCACAGGAGTGCGAGCGCTCGCTCGCCCACCTGGAGCAGGTCATCGCCTTCGAGGGCCCGGGCACCGTCGCGGCGATCATCCTGGAGACCGTGGTCGGCACCGCGGGCGTCCTCGTGCCGCCGCCCGGCTACCTGGCCGGCGTCCGGGAGATCTGCGACCGCCACGGCATCGTCCTCGTCCTGGACGAGGTGATGGCGGGCTTCGGCCGCACCGGCGAGTGGTTCGCCGCCGACCACTGGGGCGTCACCCCCGACCTGCTTACCTTCGCCAAGGGCGTCAACTCCGGCTACGTGCCGCTCGGCGGCGTGGCGATCAGCGCGGAGATCGCCGCGACCTTCGCGGAGCGCCCCTTCCCGGGCGGTCTCACCTACTCGGGCCACCCGCTGGCCTGTGCCTCGGTCGTCGCCACCCTCACCGCGATGGCGGAAGAGGGCATCGTCGAGAACGCCCGGCGGATCGGCGAGACCGTGCTCGGCCCCGGGCTGCGCGAACTCGCCGAGCGGCACCCGTCCGTCGGCGAGGTGCGCGGGCTCGGCGTCTTCTGGGCGCTCGACCTGGTCAGGGACCGGGAGACCCGGGAGCCGCTGGTGCCCTACAACGCGGCCGGGGCCGCCAACGCGCCGATGGCCGAACTGGCGGCCGCCTGCAAGCAGCGCGGGCTCTGGCCGTTCGTCAACATGAACCGGCTGCACGTGGTGCCGCCGTGCACGGTGACCGGGGAGGAGGCCAAGGCGGGCCTCGCGGTGCTCGACGAGGTGCTCGCCCTCGCGGACGCCCACACCGGCTGACCCACCGGCCGACGGTCACCGGTCACCGGTCACCGGCGGACGGCCCCGGACGCGCGGCACGCGCCCGGGGCCGTCCGCCGCTCGGCACCGTTCACCGCCGCGCACCGCCACTCAGCGCCGCACGGCGTCCAGGGCGAGCAGCGCGACGTGCAGGGACAGACAGGACTCCACCTGGTCGAGGTCCACGCCCAGGATCCGCTCCACCTTGTGCAGCCGGTCGTAGAACGACGGCCGGGACAGGTGCGCGGCGTCCGCCGCCGCCGACTTGTTGCGGCCCTGCTCCAGGTAGATCCGCAGCATCCGGACCAGCTGCGCGTCGTGCTCCGCGTCGTACGCGAGCAGCGGCCCCAGCTCCCGCTCCACGTAGGTCTGCAGCCGGGTGTCCTCCCGCAGCAGGTGCAGCAGGCCGCGCAGCCGCACGTCGGGCAGCCGGTAGTACGAGGCGGTCCGGCCGCCGGGGGAGTCGTGCAGCGCGGCGTCCGCGACCTGGGTGGCCTCCAGCAGGGTCCGCCGGGCGTCCCGGACCGAGCCGACCGAGGACCCGACCGCGACCACCGGGGCCGGAGCGGCGGAGTCCCGGGCGGCCTCCGCCGCCAGCCGGCGCAGCGCCGCCCCGAAGGCGTCCAGCGCCGCGTGCTCCTCCTGCTGGGGGCCGAGCGCGATCAGCACCCCGACGCCCTCGTCGTCCAGCGCGCCGACCAGTGCGGAGAGCCGGCACGCGCGGACCGCGCTCGCCGCCAGCTCGGTGAAGTCGCGCAGCCGGGCCTGCGCCTCCAGCGCCGCCGGGATCGGCCCGCTGCGCCGGCGCAGCACCGCGCCCACCAGCCGGCGGCCCTCCAGCGGCACACCCAGCGCCTGGGCGCGCAGGGCCACCTCGGAGACGGTCAGCGCGTGGGTGAGGATCCCCGCCAGCAGGGTGCGGTGGGTCTGCCGCTCCAGGCTCTCCCGGTCGCGGACCACCAGCCGGTTGAGCGCCAGCGCGGAGGAACCGCGCTCCAGCAGCATCGTGAACGGGTGCGGGCCCTCCTGCGGCAGCGGCCCCGGCTCCTGGACTAGCACCAGCCGCCCCCAGTCCTCGCCGCGCGCCCCGACCGTGGTGACCAGCCAGCCGCTGCGCGGGTCGTGCCCGGTGCGGCCGGCCGGGCGCACCCCGCGCGACCGGCGCTCCCAGTCCTCCAGCAGCTCGTGCTCGGGCCGGCCGGCCGGGTCGTGCGCCAGCACCTGGTGGGCGAGGTTCTCCAGGACCACGGGCGCGCCCGCCAGCCGGGCCACCTGACGGACCACCTCGGCCGGCTCGGCGCCCTCCACCACCAGCTCGTTGAAGACCTGGTGGATCGCCTCCGAGGTGCGCAGCTGCTCCAGCTGGGCGTTGACCACCAGCGCGTGCACGGCCTCGGTGACGGCGACGAAGCGCAGCTCGCGGCGGAGCGCGACCAGCGGCAGCCCGCGCTGCTCGGCGGCGTGCACCAGGGCCCGCGGCAGGGTGTCGAAGTAGCGCCGGCCGTACTCGACGACCAGCCCGGCCACCCCGACGTCGGCCAGCTCGCGGACGTACCGGGCGAGGCCCTCGCGGTCCTCCGGCAGCGCGATGCCGGTGGTCAGCACCAGCTCGCCGCCCTGGAGCACACCGGCGACGTCGGGCAGTTCGCTGACGTGCACCCAGCGGACCGGGCGCTCCAGCCGGTCGGCCCCGGCGAGCACCTGCGGCAGCCCGCGCCGCATCACCTCCAGGTCCAGGACACGGGCGACGGTCGGGAGCATCGGGAGGCCTCCAGGGTTTCAGGGTGTCAGGGGAATCATCCCTCCCGGCGACGACCTGTCGCCCCGCCGGACGCCTTGCACTGTGTAAGGCCCTTCCGGGCGAGGCTGCCGCAGTGGTCCTTGTCACGCCCCGCCCGCATTGGGCATGGTCAGCGGGTCGCCGCAGCCACGGCGCCGGGCACCGGGAGGAAACACATGGACCTGACCGACTTCGACGCGGGGGCGCAGTACATCGCCGGCCGGGCGGGCCGGGGCAGGGGCGAGCCCTTCCAGGTCGTCAACCCGGCCGACGGCAGCGTGGTCCGGGAGATCACCCTGGCCACCGCCGGGCAGGTGGACGAGGCCGTCGCCGCCGCCCGCGCCGCCCTGCCGCAGTGGGCCGGCGCCACCCCGGGCGACCGCGCCGCGGCACTGACCCGGCTGGCCGCCGTGCTCGACGGCGCGGCCGGCGAACTGGCCCGGGTGGAGACCGCGCAGACCGGCAAGCCGATCAGGCTCTCCGGTGAGTTCGACGTGCCCGGCACGGTCGACAACACCGCCTTCTTCGCGGGCGCCGCCCGCCACCTGGAGGGCAGGGCGGCCGGCGAGTACTCCGGCGACCACACCAGCTACGTGCGGCGCGAGCCGATCGGCGTGGTCGGCTCCGTCGCGCCCTGGAACTACCCGCTGCAGATGGCCGCCTGGAAGATCCTGCCGGCGATCGCCGCGGGCAACACCGTCGTGCTCAAGCCCGCCGAGATCACCCCGCTCACCTCGCTGATGTTCGCCCGCGCCTGCACCCTGGCGGGCATCCCGGACGGCGTCGTCAACGTGGTCACCGGCGCCGGCCGCACCGCCGGCGAGCACCTCGTCGCCCACCCGGACGTCGCCATGGTCTCCTTCACCGGCTCCACCCAGGTCGGCCGCCGGGTCGCCGAACTCGCCACCGCCTCCGTCAAGCGGACCCACCTCGAACTGGGCGGCAAGGCCCCGTTCGTGGTCTTCGACGACGCCGACCTGGACGCCGCCGTGCACGGCGCCGTCGCCGCCTCGCTGATCAACGGCGGCCAGGACTGCACCGCCGCCACCCGCGCCTACGTCCAGCGCCCGCTGTACGAGGCCTTCGTCGCCGGCGTCGCCGAGCTGTACCGCGCCGTGCGGCTCGGCGACCCGCTGGACCCGCGCACCGACCTCGGCCCGCTGGTCTCCTTCGCCCACCGGGACCGGGTGGCCGGCTTCGTCGAACGCGCCCGCGCGGCCGGCGCCACCGTCGTCACCGGCGGCGCCCCCGCCGGCCGCGGCCACGACGGCACCGACCTCACCCGCGGCGCCTACCACCCGCCCACCCTGATCACCGGGGCCGCCCAGGACAGCGAGGCCGTCCAGGGCGAGATCTTCGGCCCCGTCCTGGCCGTGCTGCCCTTCGACACCGACGACGAGGGCCTGCGGCTGGCCAACGACACCCCCTACGGCCTGGCCGCCTCCGCCTGGACCGGCAACGTCCACCGCTCGCTGCGCGCCACCCGGGAGCTCGCGGCCGGCTGCGTCTGGGTCAACGACCACATCCCGATCATCAGCGAGATGCCGCACGGCGGCTACAAGGCCTCCGGCTACGGAAAGGACATGTCGCAGTACTCGCTCGACGAGTACACCCAGGTCAAGCACGTCATGTTCGACACCACCGCGGTCGCCCGCAAGGACTGGCACCGCACCGTCTTCGGCGACAGATGACCCCGCCGGGGTGGACCCCCACACCCCCTCGTCCCTCCAGGAGGCCCGTTCCATGGCGTTCAACGAGCTCACCGACGGTCTGCCCGAACCGGTCCGCAGGGCCTGGGAACGGAGCCTGACCGGCGGCCGCGCCGCACTGGGCCGGCGCACCTTGCTGCGCGCCGCCGCGCTCACCGCCGGCACCGGCGCCCTGGCCGCCTGCGGCATCCCGCCGGCCCGCACCACCGGCCCCGGTGACTCCGCCGCGAACGCCGCCGAGGACCTCTCGGACAGCGAGAAGGAGGTGAACTTCTCCAACTGGCCGCTCTACGTCGACGCCGACGAGAACGACAAGGAGAAGCACGGCACCCTCGACGCCTTCACCGAGGCCACCGGCGTCAAGGTCCGCTACAGCGAGGACGTCAACGACAACGTCGAGTTCTTCGGCAAGATCAAGCCGCAGCTCGCCGCCGGCCAGGACACCGGCCGCGACCTCGTCGTCCTCACCGACTGGATGGCCGCCCGGCTGATCCGCCTCGGCTGGGCGCAGAAGCTGAGCCCGGCGAACGTCACCACCGCCATCACCAACATCGACTCCCGCTTCCGCGCCCCCGACTGGGACCCGGGCCGGCTCTACACCTACCCCTGGGCCGGCATCCAGACCGTCATCGCCTACAACCGCCGGGCCACCAGGGGGAAGGAGGTCACCAGCGTCTCCCAGCTGCTCGACGACCCCGACCTCAAGGGCCGGGTCACCTTCCTCTCCGAGATGCGCGACAGCGTCGGCATCACCCTGCTCGACATGGGCAAGGACCCGCAGAGGTTCACCGCCGACGACTACGACGCCGCGATAGCCCGGCTGCAGAAGGCCGTCGACGGCAAGCAGATCCGCCGCTTCACCGGCAACGACTACGGCCAGGAGCTCTCCTCCGGCGACATCGCCGCCTGCGTCGCCTGGGGCGGCGACCTCATCCAGCTGCGCGCCGACAACCCGGACATCGAGTTCGTCATCCCGGAGAAGGGCTACGTCACCTCCACCGACAACCTGCTCGTCCCGGCCCGGGCCCGGCACAAGGCCAACGCCGAGAAGCTGATCGACTTCTTCTACCGGCCGGGGATCGCCGCGCAGCTGGTCGCCGGCATCGGATTCGTCTCCGCCGTCACCGGCATGGAGAAGGAACTCACCGCCCTCGCCCCCGACACCGCGGCGAACCCCCTGGTCGTCCCCACCGCCGGGATGACGGCCATCGCCCGCGCGTTCCGCACCCTCACCGAGGACGAGGAGAGCTCCTTCGAGGAGAAGTTCTCCAAGCTCATCGGCGCCTGACCCCCGACGGCCGCGCACCCAGCGAGAAGCAGGGAGACCCCCATGACAGACCAGCCGCGCACCCCGGCCGGCGGCGACGTCCGCCTCACCGGCATCGGCAGGACCTACGGCTCCTTCACCGCCGTCCACCCGCTCGACCTGACCGTCCCCCAGGGCTCCTTCTTCGCCCTGCTCGGCGCCTCCGGCTGCGGCAAGACCACCACCCTGCGCATGATCGCCGGACTGGAGGAGCCCACCTCCGGCACCGTGCTGATAGGCGACCGGGACGTCACCGCGCTCCCCCCGTACAAGCGCCCGGTCAACACGGTCTTCCAGAGCTACGCGCTCTTCCCGCACCTCGACGTCTTCGAGAACGTCGCCTTCGGCCTGCGCCGCCGGGGGAGGAGGAACGTCGCGAAGCAGGTCGACGAGATGCTCGGCCTCGTCGAACTCGGCGCCCACGCCCGGCGCAAGCCGCACCAGCTCTCCGGCGGCCAGCAGCAGCGCGTCGCCGTCGCCCGCGCGCTCATCAACCACCCGGAGGTGCTGCTCCTCGACGAGCCGCTCGGCGCCCTCGACCTCAAGCTCCGCCGGCAGATGCAGCTGGAGCTCAAGCGGATCCAGACCGAGGTGGGCATCACCTTCGTGCACGTCACCCACGACCAGGAGGAGGCCATGACGATGGCCGACACCATCGCGGTGATGAACGGCGGCCGGGTCGAACAGCTCGGCGCCCCCGCCGAGCTCTACGAGAACCCCGCCACCACCTTCGTGGCCAACTTCCTCGGCCAGTCCAACCTGCTGCCCGCCGAGGTCACCGGCGGTGCGGGCGAGGACCTGCTGCTCACCGCCGCCGGCACCCGGCTCACCGTCCCCCGGGCCCGCTGCGCCACCGGTGCCACCCGGGTCCACCTCGGCGTCCGGCCCGAGAAGATCACCATCGCGCACGGCAGCGCCGAGGTCGCCGAGGGCCGCAACCGGCTCGCCGGGACCGTCGTCGACTCCAGCTTCATCGGCGTCTCCACCCAGTACCTGGTCCGCACCGGCGGCGGCCAGGAGGTCACCGTCTTCGAACAGAACATGGAGCGCGACCCCCGGCTGGTCCCCGGCGCGCCCGTCGTCCTGCACTGGAACCCGGCCCACACCTTCGCCCTGGACGCCGCCCAGGCGATCGACGCCGGCACCGGGGAGGCCGCCGCGTGACCACCACCACCCCGGCCGCGCCACCCCAGGTCGTCCCCCTCGCCGCGGCCGCCCCCCGGGCCCGGCGCCGGCTGACCCCGTACTGGCTGCTGCTGCCCGGCGTCGCCTGGCTGGCCGTCTTCTTCGCGGTGCCGATGGTCTACCAGGCCTCCACCTCGCTGCAGACCGGCTCCCTGGAGGACGGCTTCCGGGTCACCTGGCACGTCGCCACCTACTGGGACGCCCTGACCGAGTACAAGTGGCACTACCTGCGCTCGTTCGGCTACGCCGCGACCGCCACCGTGCTCTGCCTCGCCGTCGGCTACCCGCTCGCCTACACCATCGCGTTCAAGGCGGGCCGTCGCCTGCGCGGCCTGCTGCTCGTCCTCGTCGTCGCGCCGTTCTTCACCAGCTTCCTGATCCGCACCCTCGCCTGGAAGACCATCCTCTCGGACGGCGGCCCGGTGGTCGGCACGCTCGACGCCCTGCACGTCCTGGACGTCACTGCCGCCCTCGGCCTCACCGAGGGGGACCGGGTGCTCGCCACCCCGCTCGCCGTGGTCTGCGGCCTCACCTACAACTTCCTGCCGTTCATGATCCTGCCGCTGTACACCTCGCTTGAACGGATCGACCCCCGCCTCCACGAGGCCGCCGGCGACCTCTACGCCCGCCCCTTCACCACCTTCCGCAAGGTGACCTTCCCGATCTCGCTGCCCGGCGTGGTCGCCGGCACCCTGCTCACCTTCATCCCCGCCTCCGGCGACTACATCAACGCCCAGCTGCTGGGCTCGCCGAGCGAGCAGATGGTCGGCAACGGCATCCAGAAGCAGTTCCTGAACGTGCTCGACTACCCCACGGCCGCCGCGCTGAGCTTCATCCTGATGGCCCTGATCCTGGGCATCGTGACGGTCTACCTGCGCAGGGCCGGAACGGAGGAACTCGTCTGATGTCCCGAGTGACCGCCTGGATCCGCCGCAACCTGGTGGTGCTGGCCGGCCTGCTGGCCCTCGCCTACCTGGTGCTCCCCAACCTCGTCGTGCTCGCCTTCTCCTTCAACCGGCCGGCCGGCAAGTTCAACTACGAGTGGAACGAGTTCTCCACCGACGCCTGGACCGACCCCTGCGGCGTGGCCGAGATGTGCGCCTCGCTCTCGCTCAGCCTGCGGATCGCCGTCGCCGCCACGCTCGGCGCCACCGTCCTCGGCACCATGGCCGCCTTCGCGCTGGCCCGCCACCGCTTCCGCGGCAAGGGCGCCACCAGCGCGATGATCTTCCTGCCGATGGCGATGCCCGAGGTCGTGATGGCCGCCTCGCTCGGCACCCTCTTCCTCAACATGCGCATCCCGTTCGGCTTCACCACCATCCTCATCGCGCACGTCATGTTCTGCCTCAGCTTCGTGGTGACGGCGGTCAAGGCCCGTGTGATGAGCATGGACCCGCGCCTCGAACAGGCCGCCCAGGACCTCTACGCGACCCCCGCCCAGACCTTCCTGCGGGTCACCCTGCCGCTCGCCGCCCCCGGCATAGCGGCCGGCGCGCTGCTCAGCTTCGCGCTCTCCTTCGACGACTTCGTCATCACCCAGTTCAACTCCGGGCCGAGCACCGTCACCTTCCCGATGTTCGTCTGGGGAGCCTCCCAGCGCGGCATCCCGGTCCAGGTGAACGTCATCGGCACCGCGATGTTCGCCGCGGCCGTCGCCCTCACCGTCGGCGGCCAGTGGCTCGGCAACCGGCGCAGGGCGACCGTCTGAGGGCCCGCCGCAGTCCCCCCCACCCGACCTCCAGGAAAGGCGCTGATGATGCATGGACTCCGCCCGCGCGCTCGCTGACGCCCGGCCCACCCCCTTCTGGCTGGAGGACCCCGGCCGGCCGGCGGCCCTGCCCGCCCTCACCGGCACCGCCCGCTGCGACCTCCTGGTCGTCGGCGGCGGCTACTCCGGCCTGTGGACCGCCCTCCTCGCCAAGGAACGCGACCCCTCCCTGGACGTCGTCCTCGTCGAGGGCCGGGAGACCGGGTGGGCCGCGTCCGGGCGCAACGGCGGATTCTGCGCCGCCAGCCTCACCCACGGCATCGGCAACGGCCTGCAGCGCTGGCCCGGCGAACTCGCCCGGCTGGAGCGCCTCGGCGCCGCCAACCTCGACGGCATCGAGGCGGCCCTGCACCGGTACGGCATCGACGCCGAATGGGAGCGCACCGGCGAGATCGACGTCGCCACCCGGCCCCACCAGCTCGACGAACTCCACGAACTCGCCGAGGCCGCCGGCGCGTACGGCGCCGGCCTCACCGTCCTCGACGCGGAGGCCGTCCGCGCCCAGGTGAACTCGCCGTCCTTCCTCGGCGGGATCTGGGACAAGGACGGCGTCGCCATGGTCCACCCCGCCAAACTCGCCTGGGGGCTCAAGGCCGCCTGCCTCGCCCGGGGCGTCCGGATCTTCGAACACACCCCCGCCCTCGACCTGCGCGAGGAGGGCCACGGGATGGCCGTCCGCACCCGGCACGGCCGCGTCCTCGCCGGGAAGGTCGCGCTCGGGACCAACGCCTTCCCCTCACTGCTGCGCCGCGTCCGCCCGTACGTCGTCCCGGTGTACGACTACGCGCTGACGACCGAACCGCTCACCGCCGGACAGCTCGCCGCCGTCGGCTGGCGCGGACGCCAGGGACTCAGCGACAGCGCCAACAAGTTCCACTACTTCCGGCTCACCGCCGACAACCGGATCCTGTGGGGCGGCTACGACGCCGTCTACCACTTCGGCGGACACCTCCGGCCCGGGTACGACCAGCGGCCGCGGACCTTCCACACCCTCGCCCGGAACTTCGCCCGCTGCTTCCCGCAGCTCGCCGACATCCGCTTCACCCACAGCTGGGGCGGGGCCGTCGACACCTGCAGCCGGTTCTCCGCCTTCTTCGACACCGCCCACCGCGGCCGGGTCGCCTACGCCGTCGGCTTCACCGGCCTCGGCGTCGGCGCCACCCGGTTCGGCGCCGAGGTCGTGCTGGACCTGCTCGCGGGCGAACGCACCGAACGCACCTCGCTGGAGATGGTCCGCCGCAAGCCCCTGCCGTTCCCGCCCGAACCGGTGCGCTGGGCTGGGATCGGGATCACCACGGCGTCGCTGGCCCGCGCCGACCGCACCGGCGGGCGGCGCAACCTCTGGCTGCGCGCGCTCGACCGGCTGGGGCTCGGCTTCGACAGCTGAGCCCCGTTCCGCCGCCCGCCCCGGGCGGTCCGTACGGACCGCCCGGGCCCGTACGGACCGGGGCGGAACCCGGTGCGAACCGTGCCGGTCCGAACCGTGCGCGTGAACCGTGTAAGAGAGACCCGCCGTCCGCCTCTCGTTGGTGACGGCGGGTCTCACCGTGTCCCGCCGCGACACCGAACGCACCGTCGCGCAGAACGGGGACCGCACATGGACACCACCGGACTGGACTGGCTCGCCCAGGCCGCGCCCGACCCGGACACCTTCCGGGAGCAGTGGGAGCGCAGCGGCCACGGCCTGGTGCTGCTCCCGGCCGGCCGGCACTGGGACGTCCTCTCCGTCCCCGGCCGGCTGGGCCGCCCGGCCGCCGACCTCCTCGGCACCGCGGGCTGCGGCCCGGTGCTCGCCGACTTCGGCGACGAGCACATCGGATTCCTGGTGCCCGCAGGCACCGCCGCACGCTGGATCGGCACCGGCGTGCGCTGCGCGGGGGAGGGCACCTGGATCGTCGTGCCCCACCCCGGCCGACGCAGCCGCGGCGTGCGCTGGCTCGTCCCGCCCGACGGCTCCGGACGGCTCAACGACCCGGTCGCGCTGGAGCTCGCCCTCCACGAGGCGGCCGCCGGGCTCGGCGACTGGTGAGCGCCGCCCCGCCCTGAGCCGGCGGCCGCCCGGACAGCGTGCCGCCACCCGGCCACCGTGGACCGGGGTCCTTCCCGCCCCGGGGTCCTCACGGTCCTTCCCCTCCGGCCGACCTCCGCCCGTCCCCGGGGGCGTCCTGCGCACCCGGGACGGCGGCGCGCCAGACTGGAGGGGTGACCAGCGCCCCGGACACCGTCGACCCGTCCCTCCGGCCGGGCCCGGCCCAGCTGCGCCTCGTCGAACTGGCCCGGCCGGTGTGCGACCGGCACGGGCTCGCCCTCGCCGGTGGCCACGGTCTGCGGGCCCACGGCGTCCCGGCCTGCGACCAGGACGGGATCACCCTGGTGGCCGACGGCCTCGCCGACCTGCCGCGGGTCGCGGCCGACCTGGCGGCCGCCTACCGGGCCGCGGGCGGTGAGGCCTCCGGGCGACCCGGCACACCCCGCTGGGAGCAGCTCACCGTCCGGCTGGCCCTGGGAGGACGGACGCACGGCGTCGAGCTGCGCAAGGAGCCGCTCGGCCACCGGCCGGTCCGGCTGGGTCCCGGGCCCGGTGCCGACACCGCCGGGGCTCCCGCCTTCCCGTTCGTGGTGGACGTGGTCGCCCTGGAGGACGCCGCGGCCCTCGCCACCGCGCTGCTCGTCGACCGGGCCCTGCCCCGCGACCTGATCGACGTGCACGCGCTCACCACCTGCTACCGGGAGGGCGAGCTGCTGGCCCTCGCCGGCGCGCTGGACGCCGAGTTCCAGCCCACCGCGCTCGCCGACCGGCTGGAGGTCCTGGCCGAGACCGCCGACGGACGGTTCCTGGCCCGCGGTCCGTCCGCGGCGGAGGTCGACGAGCTGAAGCGGTGGGCGCTCGCCTGGGCCCAGGACCTCCGGCTCGACCTGCTGGAGACCCGGGAGGCGGCGGACGGTCTGCACGACCCCTACCTGGAGGAGCAGGAGGAGCAGGAGGACGCCTGAGCACCGCAGTCCTCCCGGGCAGCCGCGCCACTCGGCCCAGCCGGGTCCATCCGGTTCACCCGCAGGGCGGAGGTTCCCGACGACCTGTAAGGCCCGGCGGCCGATCCCCGTCACTCTGTTCGTTGAGGCCGACCGGCCCGGCCAGCAGACTGGACCGTGAGCGCGGTTAGCCCCGTGACCACGCCGCCCCCGTCCCGTGCGGGCGGCGCCGTACAAGGGCCCGGCGGCCCAGGCCGCCCGGGACTTCGGAGGCAGAGGGACCTTGAGCAAGCACATCACCCACTGGATCGGCGGCCGGCCGGTCGCCACCGCCGGTGCCGCGGCCCGCCGCGGTGACATCTTCGACCCGGCCACCGGCCGGATCACGGGCCATGTCGACTTCGCCGAGGTCACGGAGGTCGACCAGGCGGTCGCCGCCGCCGCCTCGGCCTTCACCGAGTGGCGCACCGCCTCGGTCGCCCGGCGCGCGACGGTGCTGTTCGCCTTCCGGGAGCTGCTCAACGCCCGCAAGGACGAGTTGGCGTCGATCATCGTCTCCGAGCACGGCAAGGTGCACTCGGACGCGCTCGGCGAGATCGCCCGCGGCCTTGAGGTCGTCGAGTACGCCTGCGGCATTCCGCAGCTGCTCAAGGGCGGCTTCACCGAGCAGGCCTCGACCGGGATCGACGTCTACTCGATCCGCCAGCCGCTCGGCCCGGTCGCGATCATCTCGCCGTTCAACTTCCCGGCCATGGTGCCGATGTGGTTCTTCCCGATCGCCATCGCGGCCGGCAACACCGTGGTCGTCAAGCCGTCCGAGAAGGACCCGTCCGCCGCCAACTTCCTCGCCGGGCTCTGGAAGGAGGCCGGTCTGCCGGACGGCGTCTTCAACGTCGTGCACGGCGACAAGGTCGCGGTGGACCGCCTGCTGGAGCACCCCGACATCAAGTCGGTCAGCTTCGTCGGCTCCACTCCGATCGCCCGCTACGTCTACGAGACCGGCACCCGCTACGGCAAGCGCGTCCAGGCCCTGGGCGGCGCCAAGAACCACATGCTGGTCCTGCCCGACGCCGACCTCGACCTGAGCGCCGACGCCGCCGTCAACGCCGGCTTCGGCGCGGCCGGCGAGCGCTGCATGGCCGTCTCCGTCCTGGTCGTGGTGGACCCGGTCGGCGACGAGCTGGTCGAGAAGATCAAGCAGCGGATCGCCACCCTCACCGTCGGTCCCGGCTGCAACGGCGACTCCGAGATGGGCCCGCTGGTCACCGGCCAGCACCGGGACAAGGTCACCTCCTACGTCGAGTCCGGCCTCGCCGACGGCGCCGAGCTGGCGGTCGACGGCCGCAAGCACGCGGTGACCGCCGAGGACCGCGACGGCACGCCGACCGCGGACGGCTTCTGGCTCGGCCCCACGCTGTTCGACCGTGTGAAGCCCGGCATGTCCGTCTACACCGACGAGATCTTCGGCCCGGTCCTCTCCGTGGTGCGGGTCGCCTCCTACGAGGAGGGCCTGGCCCTCATCAACGCCAACCCGTACGGCAACGGCACCGCCATCTTCACCAACGACGGCGGTGCGGCCCGCCGGTTCCAGTACGAGGTCGAGGTCGGCATGGTCGGCATCAACGTGCCGATCCCGGTCCCCGTCGCCTACTACTCCTTCGGCGGCTGGAAGGCCTCGCTGTTCGGCGACGCCCACGCGTACGGCCAGGACGGCGTCCACTTCTTCACCCGCGGCAAGGCGGTCACCCAGCGCTGGCTGGACCCGTCGCACGGCGGCATCAACCTCGGCTTCCCCACCAACACCTGAACCGGGAAGCACCGACCCGACCGGCACAGGCCGGCCCGCGCACCTGCGGGCCGGCCTGTGCCGTGTTCCGGGAGTTTGCCCGGGGTTTGCCTCCGGCCGCGAACCGGCGTAGTGTTCCCTAGTCGCTCGACAGGGAGCACCGGACACGCATCGGCGCGGACGGTCCCGAAGCGGCCAATCCTCTGGAAATATCAATGCACCCCGCACGGGGTCTATTTGGTGTGTTCATTTTTGTGGATTGCGGTCGGATTCGCTTTTCGGAGCGGGGTTCGGCTAGAGTTTGAAACGTCGGACGGGGCGTCAAGCCGCAGAAGGCACCAGCGAGTTGGATGAGGGAAGCGCCGGAAATGGGGCGGAAAACATCTGATAAGCTGGAGACACGAAAGAACGAAGCGCCCGGAGGGCCGGTGTGAAAGCCGCCTGAAGGAAGCGTCCGTTCCTTGAGAACTCAACAGCGTGCCAAAAGTCAACGCCAGATATGTTGACATCCCCGGCCTCGGTCTTCGGATCGTGGTTGGAGATTCCT
>NZ_JBHJRC010000041.1:0-38672 GCF_042261735.1 Kitasatospora sp. NPDC056327
GTCGCGGGCCCGCCGCCGTTCGCGTCCGGGGGCGTGCGCCCCGGGCGCGGGACTACCAGCCGCGCTCCTGCCACTCGGCCAGGTGCGGGCGCTCGGCGCCGAGCGTGGTGTCGCCGCCGTGGCCCGGGTAGACCCAGGTCTCGTCCGGCAGGACGTCGAAGACCTTCTCGCCGACGTCCCGGAAGAGGCTCGCGAAGGCCTCCTTGTCGCCCCAGGTGTTCCCGACCCCGCCGGGGAACAGCTAAGGGCATCCAGGGGTAACATGTCAACCGTGACCACGCTGCCGAATCCGCTGCCGAGCAGTTCCGTCCTCGCGCTCGCCTACTCGCGGATCTCCGAAGACCCCCTGGACCAGCGACGAGGCGTGAAGCGTCAAGCCGGTGACCTCAGAGACTACTGCGCCCGCGAGGACTGGTACCTGGTCTCCGAGTACTCCGACAACGACCTCTCCGCCCTCAGCGACGACCGCCCCGACTACGACCGGCTCATCGCGGACGCCATTGCCCTGGCGCCGCACGCCAAGGCCGTAGGCAAGAAGATCGTGATCCTTGCGTACCACTCCAGCCGGCTCTGGAGGAACCGCGTCGAACGCGCCCAGGCGATCGAGGACCTTCGCCGCGTCGGGGTGTTCGTCGCCTTCGAGGCCGGCGGCTACTACGACCTGAGCAAGGCATCCCAGCGATCCCAGCTCGCCCAGGTCGGCGAGAACGACACCAGCGAGTCCGAGGTCAAGTCCGAACGCGTCACCCGCGCAGCCCTCGAACGAGCCCAGGAAGGCCGCGCAAACGGCGCCGTAGCCTACGGCTGGCATCGGGAGTACCAGTACGACCGCCGCGGACGCATCATCGGCTTCGACGACGTCGAGGATCCCGAGCAGGCCGCCGTCGTCCGCGAGATCGTACGCCGAGTGCTCGGCGGTGAGAGCCTCATGTCGATCACCATCGACCTCAACGAGCGCAAGGTCCCCGCACCCGGCGCGGGTCAGGAGCGCAAGCTGCGGGCTCATACCCAGGATGCCGAAGGGAATCGCTGGAGCAAGACGTCCGTCAAGAAGATCGCTCTTCGAAAGAGCAACATGGGCGTACGCATCCATACGGTGGAGGGCGCGATCACGGAGTACCCCGCAGCGTGGCCAGCACTCATCACAGCAGAGGAGCATGCTCGGGTCGAGGTCATGCTGGCTGCGCGCGCGACTGGCGGAGTTAAGGCTGGCAGCCAGTACCGACCCGGTCTCCGTCAGCACATGTTGTCCTGGACCGAGGTGGGGTCGTGCGGCGAGTGCGGCAGCTGGCTCAGGGTCGCGATGCGCGGCAACCGTAAGCGTGGCCACGTCGCCGAGACGTACGTCTGCCACTCCCCGGCCGGGTGCGTCGGCCGGAACAAGGCGAGCCTTGACCAGCACGTGTCTGACGTCGCGGTGCGGCTTCTCTCGGATCCGCGAGCCGCAGAAGTCTTTCAGCCGGACGAGTCAGCCGCCATGGCTGCGCTGGAGAAGGTCGCGGGCCTCAAGGCCAAGCAGTCGGTCGTGGCGGAGGACTATGCGGTCGGCCACATCACCCGGGAGCAGCTGCTGCGGATCAACCAGTCCCTCGGCCAGCAGATCACTGCCGCGCAGGCGGAGGCCAAGCGGTTGGCGCCGACGATCGACCTCACGGTCTTCGAAGGGCTCGTCGGCCCGGGCGCCGAAGAGGCTTGGGGGCGGCTGGGCGTCGCGCAGAAGACCCAGGTGCTGGAGGCCATGCAGCTGCGGGTGACGGTGCTGAGGACCGGCCGGACGGGGCCGGGCTACAACCCTGACTCGGTGCGGATTGAACGGTTGGGCGTGAAATTGTGAGAGTAGGCCCTGCCGGATCTGCAGGGCCTACTTCTTTCGGGAAGTGACGGCGTTGGGGTGATGGCTCTCGGAAGCGAGGCCTTCGCGGCGTGCGCGGTGTAGCCAACTTCGTACTGTCGCCGCCGTGACTCCGAACTTATCGGCCACTTGCTGTGCGGGATTGCGTGAGCCCATCTGTTCGGCGAGACGGTACTCACTCATCATCTGGGCTAGGTGTACGAGGCTGCGTCGGCGCCTCAGTGCATTGCCGCGGAGATCACCGTTCAGTTCTGGGAACCGCTCAGCGATTAGGGCCTCGGCCTCGCAGGCGGGGTCGACAGCCTGCCCGTGGGGAGCACCGGCCAGCAGAGCGTTTTCGGCGGCGGCGCGGGCAGCACGTTCCCACCTGTGCAACGGAAGGTCTCGGAGCTCCGAGGGCATCAGCCCCTCAGATGCCTTGGTTGGGGCGAGCTGAATACCCATGAGCTGGAGCGGGATCTCCGGCATGTAGCCGAACCTGAGGAACGCAGTGATAGCGACGTGGCTTGAGTCGCTGACCTGCACCTCGACTGTGCGGGCTCCACTGACGCCAATGGGCCAGTAGTTGGGCTCATCGGCATTGGCGCTGATAGGTGCTTCCGTCGCGGGCATGCCGCCATGGTCCCGGAGATCATGAAGCGAGTGCAACACAACACAGACTGGTGATCGTGGCATGTGTGAACACTTCAGCCATCTGTGTTGCGTTGATGTTGGGTCATAGTGTTCACTCGCAGCATGGACATCATCGCCATTCGGCGGGTTTCCGCAGTCCGACGCATGCTCGCGTCGGGTCAGGCCCGCGAACAGCGCAAGGCCCTTCACCTGTCGGTTCGCGAGGTCGCGCGGGCGGTCGGGATGAACCCCGGCACCGTGTCGCGCTGGGAGACCGGCGCCTGCAAGCCCCGCGCCGACTCCGCCCTAAAGCTCGCGGAAGTACTCGACATCGAGACGCAGGACGCCGCGTGACCGGCGAAACCTACGCGCTCCGCAAGGCTCGCGAAGCCCGCGAGGCCGGCGACGAGAAGAAAGCCAAGTACTGGGAGCACATCGAGCGCACCGTCGCCGCGATGCCGCCCCTGACCGATGACGAGATCGTCAAGCTCCGCGCGATCTTCAACGGCGCTAACACGCCGCGGCGCCGTACGGCCTGAACAGGCAAAAGGCCCCGGCAGTAGCCGAGGCCCAAACCCTCCGCCCGCGCAACGGCCTGAGAAACCTGCGGGCGAAAAACCTTCTGGAGCCAACTATGGCAGACGCCAGCGACACCAGACAGCCCGGCACCACCCAGACGGCCGGAACCTGCCCCGTCCTGGGCGGGATCTGCACCAACACCGAGCCGGCCCACTGGGACCACTACGGCCCCATCACCGGCCTCCGCGACCCCAACCGCGCCAGCGACACGCCGATGCTCGACGCCCAGCTGATGGCCCTCGACGGCGAGAACGGCACCCAGGAGCCGTACCTGTGCCTGGGCTGGGCCGGCGACACCGCCGACCTCGACCCCGCCGAGGCCCTGAAGCTCGCCGACGACCTCGACCAGTTCGCCAACCAGCTGCGGGCCCTCGCCCGCCAGCTCCAGGACATCACCACCCAGGCCTGACCCACCCCGCCGGGGCGGCACCCTCCAGCCGCCCCGGCCCAACCGCAGGAGCACAAGCCTTGCGCGCAGACGACCGCACCCGCCGGGTCGAGACCGGCGGGTGCAAGAAAGTCAGGCCAGGAGGGCCCAGCACCAGCGTACTCCCGGCCACCCCCGGGCGACCGCTCGTCCACCCCGGCATCCGTATCGCCCTGCGAACGGATCGCTGGGGTTTCGCCGTGCTGCCCCACCCCGCTCAGGAGAACGGCGGACTTCCGCCCGTCCCCGCCGGCTACGACGTCGTCATCGACCTCGGTGCCGCCCGCCGTCTCTCCGACCTGACGGTCTCCCGCCTCGCCAGCGCCGTCACCCAGGCGCGCCTCGTCAACATCGTCGGCGAAGACCCCTGGGCCGTCGCTGAAGCGTTCCGCGCCACCGTCCGCCACCTCGACGGGGAGGGTCTGTGAGCGCATTCGAGCGTCTCGCCAACGCCCTCCGCGATGCCGGGGAGACCGTCAGGTTCAGCAACGGCAGAGCCCGTACACGCGGCATCTGCCACGAAGGCGACGCCCCGGACACCGTGTCCTTCGAGATCGGCCGGAACAAGAACGTCGTCGTCTTCTGCCACAAGTGCCAGGACGCCCCCGGCGCCCTCGACGCCTTCCTCACCCCTCTCGGCCTCGCCCCGTCCGACCTCTTCGACGAGAAGGGCACCGGCCGCCCCGCCAACGCCCCCGTCAAGACCTGGACTTACCGCGACACCGACGGGACCGTCGTGCAGTACGTCGACCGGTTCATCCCGAAGCAGATCAGGCCACGCCTCCCCGACGGCCGGGTCGGGCACCCGCCCAAGGACGAGCGGGTCCTGCTGAACCTCCCCGAGGTTCGCGCGGCCGCCGCCCGCGGAGAGGTCATCACCCTGTGCGAGGGCGAACCGGACACCGACACCGCGTGCCGCCTCGGGCTGGTCGCCACCACCATGGTCGGTGGCGTCGGGATGGGCTGGCAGCCCCGCTACACCGAGATGCTCCGCGGCGCGTCCGAGGTCCGCATCATCGCGGACCGGGATCCGGACGAGGCCGGTCTGAAGCACGCCCGCAAGGTGGGCGCCATGCTGGCCGGTGCCGGTATTCCGAACCGCATCTATCTGCCCGCCTGCGGCAAGGACCTCTCCGACCACGTAGCCGCCGGAGCTGGCCTCGACGACCTGGTCGAGCACGGCACCGCACCGGACACGGTCGACCTGGCGGCCGCCGAGAAGACGGAGTCCGACGAGCACTACGTCTCCCCTGACGACGCGGCCGAGGCGCACTTCGAGGAGCGGTTGAGGGCTATGCAGGCCGAGCTCCTCGATACGGGGGACCTCGACAGCATCCAGCCCCTCGAACCGGTCATCACCGACCTGCTGTTCCGCGACACCCTCGCCCGCATCTACGGCGCGTCCGGCACCTTCAAGTCGTTCACCACCCTGGACTTCGCCGGCTGCGTCGGCACCGGCAAGGACTGGCACGGCCGTGACACCCAGCAGGGCGACGTCATCTACCTCGTAGCCGAGGGCATCCGGGGCATCCGCAAGCGCGTCCGCGCCTGGGAGCAGCACAACGGCCGCAAGATGACCGGCGTCCGCTTCCTGCCCCGGCCCGTTCAGGCGCTGGACCCGGAATGGCTCGTCCTCATCGAACTGTGCCGGCGCCTCCAGCCCAGCCTCATCGTCGTCGACACCCAGGCCCGGGTGACCGTCGGCATCGAGGAGAACAGCAACACCGAGATGGGCCGCGTTGTGCACCGCATGGAGGAGCTCCGCGCGGCCTCCGGCGCCTGCGTCCTACTGGTCCACCACACCGGCCACGAAGGCGACCGCAGCCGCGGTGCCACGGCCGTGAAAGGCGCCCTGCAGACCGAACTGGGCATCATCCGCAAGGGCAAGGGCCTCCACGACTCCACCATCACCCTGTCGACCGGCAAGCAGAAAGACGACGAGGAACTCGGCGACGTCATGTTCGGCCTCCACCAGGTCGCCCTCAACGGTGAGGCGAAGGACGACGGCGGCCCCGTTACCTCCGTCGTCCTTGTGCCCCT
Organism: Kitasatospora sp. NPDC056327; assembly: GCF_042261735.1. Taxonomy (NCBI): domain Bacteria; kingdom Bacillati; phylum Actinomycetota; class Actinomycetes; order Kitasatosporales; family Streptomycetaceae; genus Kitasatospora; species Kitasatospora sp. NPDC056327. The sequence goes on from NZ_JBHJRC010000041.1 coordinate 5,511, forward strand.
CGACGGCATCCCGGAGCACGCCCCGACCGTCCCGGAGCCGGGCAGTGCGGCTTGGATCGCCGACCAGCTCGACCAGGCCGGCGTACCCCTCCTCGGCCGGGATCGGCTGCAGCGGGAGTGCGAGCGGCTGGGCATCAAGGCCAGTACCACCAAGCTCTCGGAGGCCATCCGGATCCGGAAGACCCGGGGTACGAAACCTGTTCTGAGACCTGTTCCCGACCTGTTCCCGCCGAATCAGCCGGAATCTGTTCTCCCGGACAGAACAGGTTCTGACGAAAGCGCAGATCAGACCTGTTCCGAACAGATCCGGGACAGGTCGGGAACAGGTGCCCGGACCGTACCTGTTCCCGCCCCCCGTCCTTTAGGGCGGGAACAGGTCGGAACACCCAGCCCGAATGCGACGTCTGCGGGGAGCCCCTCGACCGCGAATGGGCCGCTCTCGGCAACCCCACACACGTCGGATGTTGATCAAGGAGCGCACCCATGGACCACGCCGATCGAGAAGCCCTCCGAGCCGCTGCCGAACAGCGCGTACGCCAGCAGGTCCAGACCGCCACCGAACGCCGCACCCGCCGCGCCAGAACACGCGCCGCACTCAACCTGGCCCGCGCCGCCGGCCTCACCACCCGGCACCGAAACCGCCTTACCCACCTCGACAACAGCACCCCGGCCGCCAGCGCGGCCTAACCCCGAAGGAGAACCCCGTGAACACCAGCCTCTTCGCCGTCAAGCTCCCCGACGGCCGCGGCATCGAGACCAACTTCCCCAACCCCCCGCTCCCCGACCTCCTCCACCCCCGACTCGCCGCACAGCTCAACACCCTCACCACCGCCAAGCACCACGCCGACCAGGCCCGAGCCGACTGGAGCCGGGCCGGCAGCCCGAAGGGCGGCAAGACCACCGACGCCCTCGCCAAGGCCGACGACGCCGTCCGCGTCGAACTCCTCAACCTCTTCGACACCGCGTTCGCGACCGCCGGCACCGCCCGCCAGCACGCCGTCGAGTCGTACCGGCTGCACGCCGCCCGCTTCGAACGCCTCCGCCAGGAAGCCCTTGAGGAGCTGCGGCACTGCGCGGCCCACGCCAACCTCGCCGCCGTCGCCAAGGACAACCCCGCCGCCGTCGGGATCGACAAGGGCTCCAGGGACCCGCTGTACGGGCACGTCCTGGCGCTCGCCTCCAGCATCGAGCAGCTGCGGCTCCGCCCGCTCGACGAGTAACCCCACCCCGGCCGGGCGGGCCGACCCTCCACGGCCCGCCCGGCACCCCACCCAGCACCACCCACCCCTGGAGGTGACCACCGATGGCCGTCTATGGCCTGCAGACACGAAATGACGTCGCCCTGCTCATCGCCCGCGGCACCAGCGTCGACCAGGCAGCCCGCGACACCGGAGTCTCGGCCCGCACCATCCGAAGGTGGCGTGAGGAACCCGACTTCGAGAACGAGATCCAGACGGCCCGGCGCGCGATCCTCGCCGAAGCGGTCGCCGCTCTCGGCGCAGCCGTCCGAGACGCCGTCACCGCGCTGCACCAGGCGCTCAAGGACCCCAGCCCCGGCATCCGCGTCCGCGCCGCCTCCGTCCTCCTGTCGTCCCTGCCCGCGATCTCGGAGCATGCGGAGCTGAACGAACGCCTCGCCGCCCTGGAAGCCGCGGCCGAAGACCGGCGGGCCGCGTGAGCGCCCGCAGCCTTCGGGCCCGCCTCGAAGCCCTCGAACCCGACCGGCCCATCTACACCGGGCCCACCGAGCAGGACATCGCCCTGTACGAGCTCATCGCCCGCCACGGCGTCCGACTCGGCGAGCAGCCCCAGCCGACCAGCGAGCAGATGCGCGAGTACCTCGTCCAGGCCGAGGCCGTCAACGCCGAGGTCCTCCGCCGGCTCCGTGCCGGCGAACCCGGGGCCGACCCATACGCCGTCCGCGCCGACCTCTACCCACAGCACGCTCACCAGGAGGACCAGTGACCACCACCACCACCGTCCCGGCCGGCCTCGTCGACCTCGTCGTCGCCCGCCCCCTCAACCCGCCCGCCCACGTCACCCTGCGGCCCGAGCACCTGCCCGCCGACATCGCCCGCGCCTTCGCCGCCCTCCAGGACGCCCTGGTCCGGGAGCGCGAGACCCGGCTGGCCGCTGACACCGCGCGCGGCGACCAGGAGCAGGCCGGCCTCGCCGCCGACGCCCGCACCGCCACCGACCGGGCGCTCGACGGCCTCGCCCGGCTCACCGCCGGCAGCGGCACCGCCCTCCAGGACTCGGCGGGCGCCGCGTTCACCAACGCCGTCGACCGTGCGCTCGCCGCCCTGCGGGAGGCCGAGGAGCGGATCGAGGAGGCGCAGCACGCCGTGGCGCTGCACCGCCGGGTCGCACCGGGCCGGCCGGTGCTGAACCTCAACCTCGACGGGCGCGGGCTGCGGGACCACGCCGGGTGGCAGCGGTTGTCGATGGCCCGGCAGAACGTGCGGGACGCCGTAGCGCACGTTCGGGAGGCCGGGCTGTGAGCGGCGGCGGGGACTGGGCGCAGCAGGCGGCGGCCCGGCTGCGGCAGCAGGACGGGCCCGTGGCTGCGGTGTCCGAGGGGGAGCGGGCGGAGCGGCTGGCGGCGGAGGCGCGCGGCCGTAGGGCCGGCCGTCGCCGGGGTGGTCCGCCGTTGCCGTCGTGGGCGGTGCGTGCCGCGGCGAACGCGGGCTTCGACGTCGACGGGGATGGTGCGGAGTGAGCGCGCGGACGCTGCGGGCGCGGCTGGCCAGGCTGGGCCCGCCGCCGGTGCCGGAGGATGTCCGGCTGTACTGCGTGTTCCACGGCCGGGCGTGCGAGATGGGCAAGGTGCCGCCGGACGACCTCGTCGTCCTGGTCCACGAGGCTCACGTCGCGGCGGGCGTGCCGGTCGAGCCGCTGTACGAGCACCAGGTGGCGACGCCGGCGCAGCGGGCCCGGAGGGAGCGCGAGATCCGGGAGCTCATCGAGGCGAAGCGGCGCCGCAACGAGGCCGAGGAGCGGGTCCTGCGGGGCGAGCCGGCCGGGCCGGTGGAGGAGGTGGCGTCATGGACGCGGTGAAGCCGGTGCCGTCGGCGCAGCGGCACGCCGAGCAGCTGCTCGAACCGCGGGCCGGGTCGGGGCGGGGCCGTCCGTCGTGGGAGCGGCGCGCGGAGCGGCTTCTGGGCCGTACGGCTGGGGAGGCCCGGGACGCTGCTGCTGTCGTGGCTGGAACGGCCGAACAGGGCGGGGGTGGGCCCGGACACCGGGGAGGCCCTGCGGGGCCGTTCTAGCCCGGCCTGCTGGAGGGTCCTGGCCGTGTCTCGGCCGGGGCCCCGAGGCACCTGATCGTGCTAAGCCCTGTCCCCGTCCTCAAGGCCGGGTACCAGGTCCTGAAGCCTCGCAGCCACGTAGTCGAGATCCTTTCGGCTGATACGCCTACTCCACTGGAGTTTGATCTCGTAGCCGTTCTCAGGTCGGTCCCGGTTCCTGATCACTGGCGCGCGATCCATGTCGGCCTGTTCCAGGAGGAACTCGCAGAGTCCGCTCCGGTGTGTCACGTCGAACTGATTGAGCGACACGACCACCTCGCCGCCGTCGACCGTGAGCGCGAACGATGCCATGCCTGCCTCCCTACGGCGTTGTCCTTCGAGCATCGACACGGTCGTACTCGTGCGCACGCCGGATAGCCCGATCGGCGGCAATCCCGTTGCCACCAGCCTTGTTACATCTTTTCCAGAAAGTGTGGACAACCGTGGGCCAGAAACAGCACGTTGACGCTCTTCGTCGGCCGTCCGGCAGTCTTCGGCTCGTCGCCGTCCTTCGGGTGTCGACCGCCACCCAGCTCGACGGGTACGGGCTCGACGCCCAGGAGAAGGACGTCCGCAAGTGGGCCCGCTCGGTCGGCCACCGGATCGTCAAGGTGTGCACCGACGGGGCAATCAGCGGGAAGGCCGGCGACGACGAGCGGCCCGGCCTGACCGAGGCGCTCCAGTGGATCGCCGACGGCCAGGCGGACGGGATCCTCGCGCCGAACCTCGACCGGATCGCCCGCCAGCTCACCCAGCAGGAGGCCATCCTGGCGGTGGTGTGGGCGCGGGGCGGGCGCGTGTTCACCGCCGACCGCGGCGAGCACCTGCCCGATGACGACGACGACCCGATGCGGACCTTTGTTCGGCAAGTGATGGGCGCGGCGGCGCAGCTGGAGCGCGGGCTGATCGTGAAGCGGCTGCGGGGCGGCCGGCGGGCGAAGGCGGAGGCGGGCGGGTACGCGCACGGGGCGCCGTCGTATGGGCGGCAGGCGGTGAAGAAGGAGCTGGCGGAGGAGCCTACCGAGGCGAAGGTGTTGGCCCGGATGCGGGCCTGGCGGGCGGAGGGCGTGGGGGTGCGGGAGATTGCCCGCCGGTTGAACGAGGAGGGTGTGCCGTCGAAGCGCGGGGGCCGCTGGCACCCCACGACCGTTGCCCGGCTCCTCGACGCCGATGCCCGGGAGTCCGCCCGGGCGCAGTCCGCTCGGGCGCGGGAGGCGGAGCGGGAGCGGACGCGGCTGGCCCGGGCGGACCGGCTGATGGGGAAGCTGTCATAACGGATCGGCTGAGATGCGCGGCAGATCGAACTGGTAACAGGACGGCGAACGAGCAGCGTGCCGGCTGTCCGACTGACAGGCTCCTCGCATTGCTACGGAGTCAGGAGTCACATGCAGGCCTACGTGCCACCTTCCCGACCTTGGCCGCCGAACGCTGACGCGCGACGGCGACCAGATTTTCGGTTTGCCCTCGGGGTACTGGCAGCCGTATCACTAGCGAGCGGGGCCGCGGTCGGGTATCTCGTCGCCGACAAGGACGTCAGCGACGACCCCGCCCCTGGCCCTGCAACGCCGCTGACGGCGTTGGTCGTTGATTGTCGGCAGACGCCACTGGCAACCGGAGGACTCGCTGCGGTCGCGACGATCGAGGTCACAAACAACACCGATGTCGAACAGCGCTATCGGTTGCTCGTCGAGGGCAAGGCGTTCAACGGAACCAGCAACGGTGAGCTATCGGGACTGCGGTACATCAAACCAGCAGGCCGACTGAGGGTCGAGTACTGGATTGCTCCACCTGGTTCGTCGGACCCCAACAAGTGTGTGTTCCTGCCGGTAGAGGCCAAGATCGGCTGACCTGCTGCCATGAGAAGCGCGCCGGTGATGGAAGTCTGACAGTCGGCCGCTGGTCGGGGCCGTCGTCGGCCGGGGCCCTTTTCGTTACGGGTTCCGTTACGCCGGGCTCGTCAGTTGTGCACGGTCAGCCTGCTGCTCTTCGGCACGACCCGGTAGCGGACCGACTCGATCGCGGAGGCCGGCACGACCAGGACCTCGTACTCGGCCTTCCGGTCGACCGGCACCGTGCCGTTCGTCGGCCGCGGGTCGATGTGGACGAACCCGTTGTCGAGGGCGATGCGGATGCTGGACAGCTGGTTGAGCAGCTGCGACTGGTTGGTGGGGTTGGGGATCAGATTGCTGGTGAGGCGCAGTTCGTCGGCCTCGATCCAGGTGAGGTTGTTCGTCATGGACGGAGGCTAGTGCCCGCTCCGGACATCCGGCGTGATAGTGGCCAAATGTTACCAACCGGCAATAAGCTTGCTGTAGCTGCACGCATCGGCCGTCGCCAGCGGGTTCCCCGGATGGGACCGCCGGCCACCTTCACGGCCCGCGAACGCGGCAGGGACGGCTCCGGGATGGGGGGCAGGCAAGCCCGTGACGGGCACCGCTCGCGCAGGTAGCGCACCCCCAGCCCCCAGGGATTCCCGGCATGGCCGCCGTATTCTCCGGCTCCACTCTGCGTGCCGCCCGCCACCGCGCGGGGCTTGTTCACTCCGACCCTTACCGCCGCCGCCAGCCGATCTCCGTGGCCGATCCGGGAGCCTGACTCGCCGCGGAAGGTCCCGGCCAAGTCTGACCGGGACCCCGGGCTGGCTAGGCCCGCCTGCGATGCAGAGCGATCATCGGGACAACCCACACGGTGATGCCCGTCAGCACTGCCTGCGACGGACTCGTCCCCGCCACGATTGATCCGGCTACGAGGATGCCATCGACCAGGAGCGCGACGACCGGAAAGGGCACAGGAAGATCCCCGGCACCCCGGCTCCGTGTGCGCCGCGGGCGGTCGTTGGCCTGAGAGTGGTGTGGCAGCATAGCTCTGCTGCTCCTTTCGATCGTGTACTGGGAATACCCGATGGGATGCAGTCAGCGAAGAGCCGCCCGGCCAGGCGGCTCTTCTGCATTTCCGGACCCGGGCTGCGGCCAGCATAGGTCAGGTTTCGGCCTGGGTGATTCCCGGCGATTCCGCAGTTCAGCGCGCTTTCGAACCGCGGTTAACCGCGACCTTCTCGGTCCTGGCAGCCGCCGCCGGGGTGCCTGCGCGAGCGATCTACTCGGACGTTGATCCAGGTGAGGGCCCTGGTGGCTAGGCCCTGGCCTCGCGTCGTGATTCGCCTCAATAACTTGGCCAATGCTCCAAAAGAGTGAACCTCCGCTACTCCAAAAGAGTGAACGGGCAGGGTGTGTATGGAGAACTGGAGGATGCTCCTGGCCTGCAAGTTATGCCCTGGGAGAACGTCGCTATCTTGAGGGCGAGGGTGTTTCGGGGCTCTCAAACGCCTCGAAACGTGGCCCAGTCGGGCCAGTAAGTCGCCGACCGGGCGACCAATGCCCTCCCCCGCATCGCCGCCGGCTGCGACGACGTGCCGATCAGCGTCACCCTCGCCCACTGACGAGGAAGCGCCCCGCCCTCCACGGAGAGCGGGGCGCCCGACTCACGTCGGGTAGTCGACGACAGGCGCGGTCAGCAGGGCTGCCAGATCGGCGAGCGCTTCGGGCGGCAGGTGCTTGCGAAGGGCCCGCGCGGTCGCCTCGGTGTCGTCCACGGGGACGCTCACGGCCCGCCGCCGGAAGCCCGCCCGGACCATCGCGGCGTGCGCGGACAGGTGGCCGGCCAGGACCTCGGCATGCAGTTCTGGCGCGTCCTTCCGGAGTCGGCGGAGGGCGGCCGCCTGAGTGTTCCCCGTCGGAGCCTCAGCGCCTTGTACATTGTCATGGGCGTGGACCGAGGACGGCCGCTGAAGCGTTCGGTCCAGCAGATCCACCGCCGTCGGGCTATCAGCCACAACCCTCCGAACGAGCGCGACCGTGACGCCGAGGCCCTTCAACGGCGGAGTCACGACGAAGTCGGCAAAGCGCTCGTACTCCACCAGCTCGCCGCGCACAGTGACGAACGACCGCCAGGACCCGTCTGTCAGCAGCCGTCGCAGCAGCTCCGGGGCGTTCTCCAGTCCGCTGCCGCCACGCTCCAGCGCCGAGGATAGCGCCTCGACGAGTGTCCCCCGCGCACGCCCCTCCTCCCGTGCCGTCACTGGGCTTCACGGAGCAGTTGCTCGACGAACTCCAGCCCGCGCTGAAGCTGCTGGATGCTCGCATCGCGACGCTTCCGCACACTCATGACGTTGTTCACCCGCCATTGAAACTCGGCGTGCTCCAGCCCGAGCTTGAACACCGCGTGGCGAGAGCGCTTCGTCAGCTGATCGGCCAAGGCCTTCCGCTTGCGATGCAGGGGCTCGTCTGCGATTCCCGCAGCAACTAGCTTGCCCTGGGCGGGGATCGGCATTGGTACGGTGCCGACCTTCGTCAGCTCGCCAAGCTCTTCCCTGACGAGCTTGCGCATCGAGGCAAGGACGCTCGGCGGGAAGTCGTGCTTCCTCAGCAGCTCTTCCGCCCGTTCGTTCTCCTCCACCGTCCACTCGGTGCCACCGTGGATCGCACCATGGAACGTGGGCTGGGACGCCGCAAGCGGAATCCGGGCGAAGAGGTCCAGCATCTGCTGTCCGTTCCCGTCGCTCAGTTCACGCTCGATCTCCTCGTCCTGGAGGTCGAGTTCATGCCGGATCTCCTGCTCGATCTGTGCGGCCATGATGCGGAGTCCGGAGAGCGCGGGCGCGAAGACCGTGGCGATCTGCTCATCTTCCTGGCCCTGGCGGCGCACGAACCGACCGACAGCCTGTCGGAAGAACATCTCGGTCTTCGTCTTTGTGGCGTAGACGCCGAGCGCGAGCCTAGGGACGTCGACGCCCTCCGAAACCATCCGGACGGCAACGAGCCACCGCTGGTTGCCGTCCGAGAATCGGTCAATGCCGAGCTTGGCTTCAGGGCCGTCCTCGGACAAGACGACTACCGGGTCCTCGCCGGTGATGTCCTTCAGCATCTTGGCGTAGGCCTTCGCCTGGGGCGCCCGGTAGGCGATCACCAAGCCGCCGGCTCGGGGGGCCTCCGCCCGCATCGCCGTCAGAGTTTCGTCGGCCTTCATCAACAGGCCTTTCATCCACCCGGTCACCGGGTCGAGGGCGGTTTCCAGCACGGCAGAGACATCGCCCCTCTCCAGTTCGGCGGAGAGGTTCGCGCTGGACGTCACCGCCCCGGAGTCCATCCACTTCATCTCGCCGTCGTAGAAGTGGAAGTCGACCTGCCGGCAGACGTTGTCCCGGATGGCCTGGCCGTAGCCGTAGGTGTAGTCCGCGATCGAGCGGGACACTCCCTCGCTGTCGCGCTCGTAGCGGACGAAGGGGATCGGGTTGTTGTCCGAACGGAAGGGCGTGCCGGACAGGGCCAGCCTCCTTGAGGCCTCGCCGAACGCATGCTTCACCGCGGAACCCCAGGCCTTCTCGTCGCCGGCGTGGTGGACCTCGTCGAAGATGACGAGCGTACGCTGCTGGCAGCCCATTCGATGCAAGTCGGGCTGGGCTGCGACCTGCGCGTATGTCACTGCCGCGCCGCGGTAGTCCTCGGGGTTCTCAAGGCCGTCGCGGTTCTTGGTGGTGGGGTCGATCTCCATCCCGCACTTGTGGGCAGCGGCGGCCCACTGCATCTTCAGATGCTCGCTCGGTACGACGACGACGACCCGCTTGACGATGCCGCTCTCAATCAGGTCGTTGGCCAGCCGCAACGCGAAGTTGGTCTTTCCGGCGCCCGGCGTGGCAACCACGAGGAAGTCGCGGGCGTCCCGCGCGACATAGGTGTTCAGGGCGGCGCGCTGCCACTCGCGGGGGGCCATGCCGGTCCATGCCATGTGCGTTGTGCCTTTCGTCAGGTTGCAGTTGGGGCAGAGCGCCTGCCCGTTGATCACATCGGTAGGGCCGCCGGCAGACCAGGGGGTGATGTGGTCGCCATGCCAGCCGGGGCGAAGGAGGGTGCCGCACTTCACGCACTTGCCGCCCGCAGCGAGGTACATCGCTACGCGCTCGGAGGTGTTGAAGCGGCGTCGTTGAGGGGGAGGGGTTACCACGCGGCGGTGGCGAGGGGATCAGCGCTACGGTGAGCCTGAGCCATGGGAGGTCGCACACTCCTCTGGTCGGCGCCCTTCACAGGAGTCGGCAGTCCCCCGTCGAGGGCATCGTTGTGTCTGTGCCGAGTTGAGGGGATTCGGCAGGAACAGATTACTCCGAGTGGATGACAATCTGACCAAATGTCACCCTGTGCCACTGGCGGGCATATGCCGGATGGTGGCGTGGCACCCGGTGTCGCCAGGATGTCCCGCACTCGCGGCAGGTCGGGTGGGGTCGGTTGTCAAGTCGCCTGCGGACCGGCTGGACCGGCTGGCATGCTGCCGGCCATGACCACCATCACCGAGGCGATCGCAGCCTTTCCCCGTGAGCCGTACGACAGTTTCAAGTACCCTGCGGAGTACGCACAGGAGCTTCTTCTGACCCATCCCGAATGGGTGCCGCAGGAGTGCCGGGATCACGCCAAAGAGGAGTTCGACACCCCGCTCAACGCCCGGGGAGCGCCACGGCGGCGGTCGCCTGGGGACAAGATCATCCTCTGGCACGCCTTCCGCTTCTGGTGTAAGGCCCAGGGGTGGGACCTCGGCGAGGCAACACGGCTACTGGCCAACGAGTATCTGGCCCGGTCCGGTATTGAGGTGCCCGCCCATACAGCGCGGCAGGTGTAGATCGCTGGCTCCTCGCCGCTGAGAAGGTCAACGTCTGGCCCTGCTTGCGGCGAAGTGCCCCGTCTGGACGTCCGGACGGGGCGCTTCCTTCTCGGCGGGCGAGGGTGACGGTCGACGCGCGGGAGGCGCTGGCGCTGCGCCGGATCGCGGACGGCTGCGAGGACACCGAGCTGCAGGTCGTGCTTGCGCGCTGACGGTTCGAAGGTGTCCCCGTCGCGCTGTGGACGCGACGGGACGCTGTACTGGTCGGCCGACCTAACCGTCATCAGGGTGACGACCTCTTGTGCCGAGGGCCGACTCCTGTGCCTTCACCTCCTCCGGCTGCAACTGGCAGTCCCGCCAAAGGGCGAACCACTTCCGCCATTCCCGGAGCTGTGCACCGCGGTCGAACCACGTGCCGCCCTCCATCGCAGGCCCGCACTCCTCGACCTCGACCCCAGGTGCGAGATTGCATGCCGGTCGCTCTAGTGCAATCGCCAGGTGCTCGGCGTACATCGACTCGGGGAAGCCGCACGGCAGCCACTCGACCTCCGTCCGCGCGACCGCTGGCCACCAGCCGAACCAGTGCGGGTGCTCCCGGAACCTCCGTCGCGGATCCAGGCTCGTTCCGATGTACAGCAGCCAGCCGTTCTCGTCGAAGCACCGGTACAGGGCTGTTGGTCCAGCCGCGGCTCGGCGCCGACGCAACTCCAACTGCGCCTCCCAGCAGGGCCGGCACCGGCCACCCGGCCACAGGGACGGGTCGTGTTGGCCACACTCTCGACAGTCGCCGGGCCCCTGGGAACTGCGGACCTCCACCAGGTCAGAACGGCGCTGAGCCGTTGCCGCGAATGCGCAGACTCGCGGACCCGGCGACGAAGCCCACAGAGAAACCGTGTCCCTCCGTGCCGTCGGGCAGGCGCAATACGACCTGGTCGGCATCTTGGATCGTCCACGCGTCGCCTCCGTCGATGGCTAGATCAACGGTTCCGCCCCACTCGCGCAGGTAGCCGCTGACGCCTACCTGCAGGTCGGCATAGGCGCTCGCCTGAATGCCGCCCGCGATGATCTCGACGGGCCCTACATAGCTACTCATGCCCGCGAGCGTAGGTGGCAGGTCTGACATCGAGGGGTAGCCGAACCGGGCCTTCCCTGGTGAAACGACTTTCAGCTACGCTATCCGCGTTGTGTGCGGGCTTTGTCCCCGCGCAGGACCCACTTCAAGCCCCGTGCCACTCAGGCCCGGGGCTTTTTGCATGCCCGCGCGGACCCGCGCCCCGGCATCCAGGCGCCCGTGTCGCGCCACCACTCACCCAGTCAAGGCCCAGCCGATTCCCGGCTGGGCCTTTTGCATTGGAGGACCCATGCCCTCATGCCCGCGCTTCGCACATCACTGCGTCACGGTCACCTACTGGCACCACCAGACCGTCGCCGTCACCGTTGCCGCTGACGGTCAGGAAGCCGAGGTGTACCTCGCTCAGGGAGAGCTCGGTTCCGCGTTCGCCGTCGTGACCATTGGCGGCGTGTCCCGCAAAGAGTCGGCCAGCCGTGTTCGGGCATGGGCCTGCGGGCTGGGGGCGGCCGGTGAGCCGCTAGTGCGACTGCTGGAGTTGCTGACCACCAGGTAGCTGTGGGGTACGGATGGCGCCGTCGACGAGTTGCCTTGGGGGAACGGACGAGGCCCCCGGCCGGTGTGGTCGGGGGCTGGTCCGTCTTCTGCCTCAGGCGCGGGCCGTGGTGCGCAGGAGGTGGTGGATGTCGGCCTGGTTGGTGGTTGGGCGGTCGTTCCAGGTGTCGACGGGCACCGGGTGGCCGGCGCGGCCGAGGGTGTTGCCGATGAGGAGGCGGGCCTGCCAGGCGGTGGCCGCCGTGCCGTAGCCGGCGGCGAGGACGCGCAGGTGCGCGCCGAGGACGCACACCCGGCCCTCGGCGTCCCAGAGCCGGCCCTGGGTCCAGCCGTGGGCGGCGATGTAGCGGTCCATGAGCTGCAGGTGCTGGGCGGCGGTCACCGGGACGGTCGGGCGCCGGCGCAGGAGGCGGTCCGTCAGGCTCGGTGCGGGGGCTGGGCGGCCGTCCTGCCAGGAACCGGCCGCGGGCACGGTGCCGGGAGGGCCCGGCGTCGGGCTGGTGTCCGGGTCTGCGGCGACGGCCAGGGCCAGCGCGTACCAGGCGGTGCCGGGCCGCGGCCGGTCGGCGGCGGCCGGGACGGGCGCGGGCGGGGGCGCCGTTGTGGTGGCGAGGGTGCGCAGGTAGTGCTCGACCTCGGCGACCAGGAGCGGGCCGAGCAGCTGCTCGTCCAGGTCCAGCGCGGTGAGGGTGGTGGTGGGCATCTCGGCCTCCTCTCCTGGTCAGATGGTGTGCGAGAAGTGCGGGCCGTGCGAGAGGTCGCACGGCCCGCGTGGTGGTCAGGCCCGGTGCCGGGTGCAGCGGCTGATCCGGGCGGGGCCGTAGTCCGCCGAGACGATGACGCACAGGCAGGTGGCGCAGGTCGCGCCGGCGACGGGCAGGCGGGTGTCGGCGTGGGCGACGGTCATCGGCTGGTCGCAGCAGACCAGGCTGTCGAAACCGCCGCGGGTGAGGGCGGTACCGTCGGCGACGGCCGCGAGCTGGGTGGTCACGGGATCGTCCTCCAGGGGGTGTACGAGGCGTGCGTGATGTCGCACTCTTTGAGGTGCGCGGGGATCAGTCGGCGGGGCTGAGCTCGTGGGCCCAGACGACGGAGTAGCCGCCGCCGCGCACGACGATGCCGACCAGGCCCTGCTGGTCGCCGGTGCCGAGCATGGTGACGTCAGCGCAGGTGCCGGCCGGGTGCCTGTCGGGGGAGACGGGGTGGGTGATGACGACCTCGTCGCCGGGCTCGAAGATGGTCACGGCGATCTCCTAGTGGTCGCGGCCGGCGAAGAGCCGGTGGTAGTCGATGAGGCGGCCCTGCTCGTGCGTGGTCCGGGCGTACTGCTCGATCTGCGCGGTGAGCTCGTCGGTGCGGCCGGTGTCGCGGGCCTGGACGAAACCGACCCGGAAGATCCTGTTGAGGTCGGGGTCCGCCTTCCGCATCCGGGCGAGGGTCTCGTCCATCACGGCCGCCTGCCGGGCCTCGAAGGCGTCCTCGTCGATCTCCATTCCATGTCTCCTTTGTTCTGGTTTGTAGGGGCGGTCGACCCCAGGTCGTGGGGCGGTTTGCCCTGGTTTATGGGGTGGTTGAGGGGGTGGTCGGGGTGGTCGGACGACCGCCCTGCGGGGATGCCCGACCATCGGCCAAACCGGTGCAAACTGGGGCAATGGCCAGGACCGATGGCGCTCCGACCGCCCACCAAACCGGGGTAAACCGGTCACTGAGTGAGGGTGTCGGCGATCTGCTGGCGGAGGTAGCCGCGGGGGTTGGCCATGCCCTCCCACGGGCCGAGGCGCTCGGTCTGTCCGGCGCCGGCCTCGCGCAGGGCGTCGGTCAGCCTGCTCGCCCTCCAGTCGAGGTACTCCTCGGGGCGGGCCTCGGTCAGGGCCGTGAGCAGCGTCTCGGACCGCATCCGGTCGACGCCGGCGGTGTCCATCGCGGCGAGGACGTCGGCGAGGAGCCGGTCCCGGCCGGTGCGGGCGACGTCGGCCTGGGCGGCCTCGGCGGCCTGGGCCTGGTCCCTCTCCCTGACCTGCTTGGCGTAGCCGGTGAGGGTGCCGGCCAGGACGCGAAGGTCACGGCCGCGCTCGCAGATGGCACGGAAATCGTCCAGGTTGATCAGGTCGGCGCGGACGGTGTCGTGGCCTTCCTGGGCTCCCTCGTCCAAGACGACGACGCCCTTGTGGTGGTCGAGGAGGCGGTGGGGGGAGGCGCCGGCGGCGACCGCGTCGTCACCGAGGACCATGCGGGCGGAGTGCGCGCCCTTGACGCGGTAGGAGCCGCGCATGCTGGCGACCTCCCGCAGCTCGGTGGGCACCGAGTTGGAGTCGGGGCGCTGGGTGACGATGACCGCCATCCCGCCGACGTAACGGGCGACGCGCATGAAGCGGGCGAAGTTGCTGACCATGACGTCCTTGCCGTTGCGGCCGGCGGGCCTGCGCCCGCCCTCGGCCTCCAGCGCGGCCTCGGCCTCGTCGGCGGACAGCAGCTTCATGCCGGCGGCCGCGTCGAGGATCTCCTGCAGCTCGTCGACCAGGAGCAGGGTCAGCTCCAGGCCCTCGGTGCGGGCCAGGGCCGGGGTGACCTTCCCCTCGGGGCAGGCCTTGGGGTCGGACTCGAAGAGCTGCTCCAGGCGCACGCCGTGCTGGGACATCTCCGCGATGGTCTGCTCCATCACGGCGTGCATGTCGCGGATCACCGGGGCGGTGTTGCCGGAGACGTAGGAGTGCGCGACGAGCTTGAGCGCGGCCCAGTCCGCGCCGGACTTCCCGCACAGCAGGATGATCCGCACGTACGGGTCGAGGACCGCAGCGGAGGCGATCAGCCGGGCCAGATACGACTTGCCGTAGCCCATGAGCCCGCCGATCAGCAGCGAGTTCCACAAGAGGTTGAGGATCTTGCGTACGCCGCGGGCGTTGGTGCCCAGCGGGATCCCCTGCTGCCAGAAGTCCCAGCTGCCCGCGCCGATCAGCTCCGACGGGACCGGGGCGCCGGCGTAGGGGTTGGCGGTGTTCGCGCACCAGATGACGAAGCGGCCCTCGTGGCCGTCGTCGCTGACGTCCATGTACATCTGCAGCTGGGCCGACTTCACCCGCAGCGCGGACGCCAGCTCGGTGCCCTTGGCGATGGCCTCCTCCGCGGTGGCGGTGCCGGGCAGCTCCACCGTGGCGGTCCAGCCGGGCCCGTCCGGGCGGATCACCCCGACAAGGCGGGTGTCCTGGGCCTCGGCCCTGGTGACGATCCCGGCCTGCACCAGGGCGTGGATGAGGTCCATGGCGCCCTGGACCTGGGCGGCCTCCTGGGCGGCGTCGGCGACCTGGCGGGCGGCCGCGGCCCCGGGGCTGGTGACCTCCTGGACGGCCTGCTGGGCCGCGAGGACGGCTGCCGCGAAGGCCGGGCCCTGCGCGGGCTCCGGCGCCTGCGCCGGGACCTGCTCAAACGCCGACAGCCGCGGGCCGGTCTCCTCGTTCTCGACCCGCGCGCCGGCCCGCCACAGGGCGACGGCCGCGGCGGGCAGGGAGGCGAGCAGCCAGCGCGGGTCCTGCACGGGCAGGAGCACCCCGCCTCCGACGACCGCACCGACCAGGCCCGCGGCCCGGCCGGCCTTACGGCTCCAGCGAGCCCGGGACAGCTCCCCGTCGGTCGGCGGAGTCCCGCTTCCAGCCTTGGTCATCTCCTGGTGCTCGGCGAGCTGGGCCTGCAGCAGCTCGCGCTGCCCCTTGAGCTGGACGACCTCCGGCCCGTCCCGGTGCACGTCATTGTCCGCGCGACCGACCTCCGTACGCTTCGCGGTGACGATCCGGGAGGACACCCGGGCCAGCTCCTGGCGCAGCTGCGTTTCGCGGGCCTGGTTCTGGCGGCGGCGGTGATCGAGGACGGCGCTCGCCATGTCCTCGGTGGTGAGGTCCTCGGTCTTCAGCCAGGCCGCGGTGCGCTGGCCCGCGCGGCGCAGGTGGGCGGCGAGAGGGCCGTGGTCGGGCTCGGCCTGGCCGCCGGGGTCGGCGGGGGCGTGCGCGGTCTTGGTGAAGTCGACGGCCGGCGGCTGCTCGGGGCGCGGCGGGATCGGGGCGCCGGCGGCCGGGATGTCGGTGGTGGTCACGATGGGCTCCTCGGGGAGGGTGGGGTGGCCGTCAGGCGGCGAGCCGCAGGGCCTTCGCGGTCTCCGGGTACTCGCGCTGCAGGGCCTGGCCCGCCGCGGTGGCGAAGAACGCGGTGGTGGCGTCGGAGGCGACGGCCCATCCGGCGCGGGTGGCGGCCCTGGCCTCCATGCCCTTCTCGAAGGCGCGGGCGATCTCTTCCTGCCGGATCCGGTAGTCGGCGACGGTCGGCCGGGGGTCGGTGGTGAAGAGGCCGTGGGCCAGCCACACGCCCCAGGACGGGGTGCCGGCGTCGGTCAGCCACTGCCCGGTCTGCGGGCCCCAGGACGCGCGCCGCACGAAGGTGTACCGCTCGTGGATGGGGTGGCCGTCGTAGTAGGTGGAGGGCAGGGCGGTGTAGTAGGTGACACCGGCCCGCGCGGTCTCGGCGGCCCACAGGTCGTGCTCAAGGCGCACGGCGCGCAGGGCCCGGGTCTCGGCGGAGCCGATGTGGTCGATCGCAGCGCTGAGGGTGGCGAGGAATCCCATGATGTTCTCCAGGTGGTGGTCGGTCAGGCGCAAGGGGTTGAGGGGTGCGGCATTCTGCTGATGTCGCACCCCTCACGGGTGGGGGATGGCTACCGGGCGGTGCACTGCAGGGAGTGGGCGGCGGCCTCGTCGTCGAGGCGCTTGGCGGCCGGGGTGCCGCTCTCCTCGGAGGAGCGGGGGCCGGCGCCACACCCGGCGCACTTCCACGAGGTGAGCGTCGGGCCGCCGCTGCCGAGCGGGGTCTCACTGACCACGACGTGGGCGCCACCGCGGGTCGGGTAGTGACGGATCATCGGACTCTCCTTCGAACCGGAGCTGCCGGGCTGGCCGCTCTCCGTCCGTCCCGGCCTCGCAGGTGCGGGCCGGGGCGGCGCGGGGAGCGGCCAGATCAGCGGGACTGCGCGGCCTGGCCGCCGTTGCCGACGGTGTTGGAGATCGAGGTGCCGACGCTGTCGCCGGTCGTCTTCACGGTCTGCGAGACGGTCCCAAACAAGCCCCATCCGCCGAGGAGGATGGCGATGCCCATCGCAGAGAAGAACCAGAACTTGGTCTCCTTGCTGGTGTGCTTCCACCGGGCGATGAACACGGTCAGGAGCACCACCCCGATGAGCGCGCCGCCGGTCATGACGCTGCCGCCGGCGGACGCCTGGGTGGTGACGGCGGGGGTCACCAACTGCGGGCTCTCGGCGGCCCGGACGACCGCGGCGGTGTGCTCGGCGCTGTCGTAGGCGGTGTGGAGGAGAGTGGGCATCTGGGCGGTGGCGGTGGTGCCGGCCTGGCTGGTCCAGGTGACCGGGACGGTGGCCTGGGCGGCGGTGATGGCGTAGGCGTTCATGGCGGTGTCCTCCGGGGACGGGTCAGCGGGCGGGGGCGGGCGGGTTCTTGCGGATCGGGCACTGCGGTTCGGGGCACGGGATCGGCGGGCCGCCGGCGGGCGGCAGGACGGTGCCCCAGTCGCAGCAGGTGCGGCAGCGGAAGCGCGGGGGGACGGGCATGGCAGTCTCCGGAGGCGAGCGGTCAGGCGGCGGATTCGCGGGCGGTCAGGCTGGCCGCGACGCGGGCGGCCTGGGAGTAGCGCGGCGTGTCGCCCTTGCGGCGGCGCGGCGGGTTGCCGGGACCGACCCGGCCGCCCTTCACCGAGCCCGGCGCCGGGCGCTTCGGCGAGGTCTTCGCGGGGGCCTTCACGGACGTCTCGGCGGGCGCGGGGATTTGGTCGCCGACCTGCGGCGTTCCGCCGCTCCCTGCGGCCGTCCCGGGCGCGTCCACGGGGGTGCTGCGGTAGACCGACAGGTCGGGCAGCGGCAGGACCGTCAGTTCCTCGCCGGGCAGCGGGAACAGCACCTTCGGCCGCGGGTTCAGGGCCTCGTTCAACGCCTTCGCGTTCGCGGCGCGCTGCACCTCCATCGCGCCGGTGCGGCCCGGCGTCAGGTCGCCGTGGACGTCGGCCCAGGCGAGGGCCCACGCCTCGTCCGCGGTCAGGGATCCGTGGGGGGCGCCGGACAGGATCCGCTGCGCGGACTCCCAGATCGGAGCGTGGTGGCGGCGCCGCCGGCGGGCGTGCCGACGCTGGGCGCGGTCGTCGGCGCGTTCCTCGCGGGTGCGGCGCGAGGCGCCGTGCCGGCCGACGCAGCGCAGCTCCCAGAAGGCGACCCCGGCGAGGGAAGCGGCGCCCATCACCATGGCGAACCAGTCCGTCAGGCCGCCGTTGTGGGCGACGTTGATTCCGGCGGCGACGGCCGCGCACCCCCACATCGCGACCCGGTACGGCAGGACGGGCCGGCCGTCGCGCAGGGCCCTGGTGCCGCCGACGGTGGCGGACCAGGCGCCCAGCTCCAGCATGAGCGCGAGGGAGACGGCGCTGAGCCCGTCGGTCTTGCCGATGAGGGCGTCGACCTGGGAGGCGATCGCGGGGGTGACGGACAGCAGGATCATCGCGACGGTGAACGCGGTGTCGCCCTCGGAGGCGAACCACTTCCGGGCGGCCTGGAGTCGGTCGGTGCGGCGCGCGGTCCGGTCGGCGCGGTCGCGGCGCTTGCGGGCCTCGGCGGAGGCGCGGTCCTTGCGGGCCTCCTCGGCGGCGAGCTTGCGGTCGGCCCGGTCCTCGGCGCGCTCGGCGGCGCGGTCCGCGCGGCGGTCGGCCCGCCAGTCGGTCATGCCGGTCACTGGGATCCGTCCTTCCGGGGCGCCGGCACCGTGGCCGGCCTGTGGGCGGTGGACTTGCGGGTCTTCGCCGCGGCGGCGTTCGCCGGGGGCCGGGCGATGGTGAACAGGGCGCCGGCGGCGAGGAGGACCAGGCGGGCGAGGACGTCGGCGGGGCCGAAGAGGGCGAACGCGACGAGGATGAGCGGCCAGCCGTGGTTCAGGCGGGCGGTGGCGTGCGCGAGGGCGCGCTCGGCGGCGGCGTTCACGCGGCGACGCCCAGCTGCCGCGAGGCCTCGCGGCCGCGGATGATGACCCGGCGCTGGGCGGCGGTGGCGGCGCCGACGACGCCGTACTGCTCGTGGGCCGGGTGGCGCAGGGCCTCCCGGAGGCAGGCGTCGCGCCGGGCGAGGGGGCAGCGGCCGCAGACGGCGAGGGCGAGCCTCTCGGCGGCGGTGGGCCGGCGGAAGTCGGTGCCGTCGGTCTTCGGGAAGAAGAGGTCGGGGTCGAGACCGGTGCAGGGGAGGGGCTCACCCCGCTTCACGGATCCGGGCGTGGTGGAGGGCATGCGAGATCACCTCGTGACTGTGGTTGGGGTGTGGGGCCCGCCGCGTGGGCCGGGCACGGCGGAGTCCGCCGTCCGGCGCGCTCGGCCGGGGCGACTCCCGAGAAAAAGTAGAGCACTACACAGTATGTAGCGCAAGCACTACAGATAATTTGTCTAGCACTACACTCGAAGCGCCAGCACTGAACCAGGGAGCCGCCGTGACCGACCGCGTCAGATACAGCGACATCGCCGCCCACCTCCGCCGGCAGATCCAGGACGGCAAGTTCGCCCCCGGCGACCAACTGCCGTCCATGCGGCAGGTCGCCGAGGAGTTCGGCACCACCATCACGACCGTCAACCGGGCCTTCCGCCAGCTCAAAGAGGAAGGACTCACCTCCTCCCAGCCCGGCGTCGGAACCGTCGTCGCCGACCTGCGGCCCGTCGCCGCGACCGGCGCCGCACGGCTCGACCGCCTCGCCCGCACCGGCAAGGAGTACGCGCCGGCCGAGACCAGCACCGGCCACGCCGCCATGTACCGCAGCTGCGCGGACCCCGAGATCGCCGAACTCCTCGGCATCGAACTCGGCGACGAGATCCTCATCCGCCGCAGGGTCTTCCGGAAGAACGGCGTGCCCACCGTCGTGGCCCTGTCGCTCCTCCACCCCCGCGCCGCCCGGGAGGTCCCCGAACTCCGGCAGCAGGGCCAGCTCAAGCCCTTCTGGCAGGAGACCTACAAGGAGCGCACCGGCAAGGAGATCAGCCGCTCACCCGAGCAGCGGGGCGCCCGCCTGGCCTCCGGCGACGAACTGGAGGCGCTGGAGGTCCGGGTGCCCCGCACCGCGGCCGTGCCGGTCCTGGTCCTGCGGACCGTGTTCCACGACGAGGACGGACCGATCGAGGTCTGGGAAGATGTGTACGCGCCCGGCCTGTGGCAGGTCTCCGGCGAGTAGCCGTTCCCCGCACTGAGCTGTGCCCCGCACCCCAAGGGTCCGGGGCACAGCCGTGTTCGGGGTCAGGCCCGGTGCGCGCCCGCCAGCAACTCGTCCAGCGGCCGGACGTCCTCACCGCGGCGCCACAGCTCGCCCCGCGCGCCGTCCACGTAGTAGACGGACCAGCCCTCCAGGTGGAGGACCGCCAGCTCCTTCGCCCGGTCCACGCGCGACCCCAGGCCCGCACTGTCCGGCGCCGGGTCCGTCACCCCGCCGGCCAGCATCTGGTGAAGGAACCAGCGCTCACGGCCGACCCGCCCCTTGTCGTCCGGCCGGCCCGGGTGCTTGCGCAGCTCGTACGACCGGCCCTCCCACTCGATACGGTGCAGGCCGTTCGGCAGACGCTTCCACGATCCCAACGTGAATCTCCTTCCGGGTCGCCCCTGCCGCACGGCGCGGCCGGGGCCGTTCCATGCGCCGGGTCAGACCCCGGCGGAGGGCAGGGCGCCGGCCAGCTCGCGCAGCCTGCGGGCGTACCCCGACAGGCCGTCCGCCAGCCCCGCCAGCCCGGCCGCGTCGAGCTCGAACCACTCGCCGCCCAGGTCGACCGACCCCACCGGCGCCCGGCGGGCCGCGTCCGACGCGAACGGGTACTGCGTCA
Source organism: Kitasatospora sp. NPDC056327 (assembly GCF_042261735.1). Taxonomy (NCBI): domain Bacteria; kingdom Bacillati; phylum Actinomycetota; class Actinomycetes; order Kitasatosporales; family Streptomycetaceae; genus Kitasatospora; species Kitasatospora sp. NPDC056327. The sequence goes on from NZ_JBHJRC010000041.1 coordinate 25,956, forward strand.
CCGACGCGGTCAGCACCCTGCGCGGCCCGTAGCGGGTCGCCACCTCCAGGTGCATCTCCGGGCCCTCGTGCAGCAGGTCCTCCAGCGCCAGACCCCCGCCGTGCGCACCCGCGCACCAGCCGGGCTCCGGCACGTCCACGACCAGGCCGCCGGCCAGGACCACACCCACCGTGCCGCTCACGCCGGCACCGCCGACCTGGCCGCGCGGGCCAGCAGGGCGCGGATCAGCTCGACCGCGCACCGGTCCCGGCGCCGCACCGCCACGCGAAGGTTCAGCAGCAGGAACAGGACCGACGGCTTGCGCGGCTCGCTGACCCGGGCGAGCGCGGCGTCCTCGGTCGGCCGCGCCACCTTCGACGGCCGGCTCACCGCCCGGCCTCCGGCCCGTCGACCGCGACGTGCGCGGACACCAGGAACTCGACCCCGCCGAAGACGGTCTCCAGGTACCGCGCCTGCCACCACGCACCGCGGTGCTCGTACGGGTTGCCGGCGATCTGGTCCCCGCCGAGCGCGTCGGCCAGCTCCTCGTACGCGGCGGCGGCCTTCTCATCGCGCCCGTGGATGAGGACCGCGACCCGGCCCTTGCCGGGCTCCATCAGCCACTGGGTGGGCAGGACGGCGAGCTGCGGGCGGGTGGCGAGGAGCATGTGGAGGGCGGCGACGGCGGGCAGCACGCCCATCTCCGGGGCCGCGGACTTCTCGATCGGGTTCTCGCTCATCGGGCACCCGCCATCTGCGCGACACCCGCGCCCAGGCCGAGGCCGTGAAGCTCGCCCGCCCCGGTGTTCCACGCCGCCCGGACCAGCGCGACCGCCCGGCCGGCGGCGGCGAACGCCTCCAGCGCGGCCTCCCGCACCTGCCCGGCCGACTCCAGCCGGGCCCCGGCCCGCGCCACCGCCTCCGGGCTCAGCGAGTTCCCCAACGCGGTCTTCGCCAGCGACGCCCGCCGGTACGCGGCCCGGTACGTCTCCGCGGCCCGCGCCAGCACGTCCTTCGCCGACTCCAGGTCCTCGAACAGGCCCGCGAGGTGCGGGGTGTCCGCGGCACCCGAGGCCGCCTCGGTGACGTTGCTGGCCCCGAAGTCCATCGCGGTCTCCCGCGAGCTGGCCCGCCTGAAGTGGTCGGCGATGACCCGGCCGGCCATCATCTGCAGCAGCGCGCGGGGATGCTCGACGACCAGGCCGTCGGACATCTTGCGCCACAGGAGCAGGAACGTCTCGGACGTGAGGTCGTCGGCAAGGTCCCGGTCCGGGGTGAACAGGTGCCGAAGGATGTAGCGGGTGATGTAGCCGGTGTGCTCGCGGTAGATGGCGTCGAACGCCCGGGCGGTGTCGGTGGCGTTCACGCGGCCACCGCCACGGGCGCCAGGACGGCCGGGGCCTGCACGCGGGTGACCTTCAGCGACGGCGCCGAGGCCTTCATCGGCACCGGGCCGAGCCCGTGCTCCTTGAAGATCCGGCGGATGGCCTCCAGGTCCGCGGTCTGCCGGGCGGAGGAGACGCGGTCGACCCTCCACGCCCCGTACACGCCGGCGGGGAGGCGGTCGAGGATCTTGCGGGCGCCGCGCTTTCCGCGGTCGGCGCGGCGGGCCTGGTCGGCGGCGTCGTGGTAGGCGCGGGACGCGGCGGCGATGTCGTCGGCCGCGGGCATCTCGTCCGGCCCGTACAGGCCGTCGGGGTCCGGGGCGGTCACGGGCCCGGGGGCCGGCGCCGGGGCGGGGGTGGTGAAGAGGCTCGCCGGGGTGACGACCGAGCGGATAGCACGGACCGCGGTGCGGGCGAGGGCCAGGCTGGACTTGCCGGGCATGAGAAGCTGGAACAACTTGGGCTCCCTGTTCGACTCAGGTGAGTTCGGGAGGCCCTGCCGTGGTGCGCTAACACCCGGTGGGGCCGCTTGCATTGATGCAGGCGGCCCCGGTCGGCTGTTTACCAGCCGCGTTCCCACCAGCCCGGGATCTGCGGACGTTCCGCTCCGAGCGTGGTGTCGTTCCCGTGGCCCGGATAGATCCAGGACTCGTCGGGGAGCGGGAAGACCTTCTCTTCCAGCCCGCCCATGAGGGACCTGAACTCCTCCGGCGTTGTTGTCCTTCCGGGACCGCCGGGGAAGAGGCAGTCCCCGGTGAACACGTGCGGGTGGCCCTGGGGGTCGTCGTAGACGAGCACGATCGCCCCGGGGGTGTGCCCGACCAGGTGCCGGACGGTCAGCGTGCAGCGGCCCACCGCGAGGGTGTCGCCGTCGTCCAGCGGCAGGTCGGTCGGCACCTCGATCGCCTCGGCGTCGATCCGCCCGGCCGCCGTGCGGGCGCCGGTGGCGGCGACCACCTCGGCCAGCGCCCCCCAGTGGTCGTGGTGCCGGTGGGTGGTGACCACGGTGGCCAGGTTCGGGCCCACCGTCTCCAGCAGCACCGGGCCGTCCGCCGCGGCGTCGATCAGCAGCTGCTCGTCGGTGTCCCGGCACCGCAGCAGGTAGGCGTTGTTGTCGTAGGGGCCGACCGCCACCTTGGTGATGATCAGATGGGCCAGCTCGCGCACGTCCGGCGGTCCGCCGACCTTGACCGCTCCGTGGTACGTCATCCGTCCGCTCCTCGTCGTGCTACAGGGTCAGGGTCATCCTCGCGCCTGGCGGGGCGATCAGCCCAGCGGGGGGAGGGCGGGGAGGGCGGTGCGGGCGTCCGGGAGCTGGACGCCGTCCCGGTGGACCAGGAGGCCGTCCCCGGCGGCGCGGCCGGAGAGCCAGGCGAGCAGGGCCCGGACCGGTCCCTCGACGGCGAGGGCGGGTCCGTCGCCGCCGATGACGGCGTGGTCGCCGGTGTCCTCGGCGGTCAGGGCGACGCCGGGCAGGGCGGCGCCGGCCAGCCGGGCGGAGAGCCGGCGGAACTCGGCGACGGCGAACTCCTCCGGCCAGTGCGCGGGGGTGTAGCCGGCGTCCAGGTCGACGTGGTGGTACTCGATCTCCATCACGCGCTTCCACGGGACGTCGAAGGCCGGGAAGAGGTAGCCGCTGCGGTGCCGGACCTCGCCGGCCCAGGCCTGCGGGGGCAGCAGGGCGGCGGAGGCGGCGAAGCGTCCGGCGGTGGCGCGCAGGTCGGCGAGCTGCACGTCCGCCGGGCGGGGCGCGCCCTCCTCGATGCCCCGGTCGCGGGCCTCCTCGCTCGCGTACTGGGGGATGTCGGTGCCGGTGCGGGCGCCGTCCAGCAGGTTGACCAGGGAGTCGGCGTTGCGGGCGAGGTGGCTGAGCACGTGGCCGCGGGTCCAGCCGGGCAGCCCGGAGGGTTCGGCGACGGCCCCGGGCCCGAGCCCGGCGACGGTGTGCAGCAGGTGCCGGGTGCCCTCCCCGACCAGGTCCAGGTAGTGCGCGGCGGTGGCGGCGGGGGCGGCGGACTGCGGGTCGGTCATCGGATCGGCCTTCGGTGGGGGACTGCGCGTTGCCCGCGCGGGGCTCCGCTCGTTGAACAGCCGACGCTACCGCTGCCGCGCACTGCCGAGCAGGGGCTTTTCGGCCCGCTCGTCAAGGCTCCACACGTCGCCCTCACTCGTTCGGGTGGACCCGGCCGGACGTGGTCGAGAATCGAACGCGTGAGCTAGTAGGCTGGCTGCCGCATCCTGGAAGAAGCACACCTTTCGTTCCCCAGCCATCTCGCCCCGGAGAAAGGCGCCAGAAGCAGTGGCCGACCGCCTCATCGTCCGCGGTGCTCGCGAGCACAACCTCAAGAACGTCTCGCTCGACCTGCCCCGCGACTCCCTCATCGTCTTCACGGGCCTCTCCGGCTCCGGCAAGTCCTCGCTCGCCTTCGACACGATCTTCGCCGAGGGCCAGCGCCGCTACGTCGAGTCGCTGTCGTCCTACGCCCGCCAGTTCCTGGGCCAGATGGACAAGCCCGACGTGGACTTCATCGAGGGCCTCTCCCCGGCCGTCTCGATCGACCAGAAGTCCACCAACCGCAACCCCCGCTCGACCGTCGGCACCATCACCGAGGTCTACGACTACCTCCGTCTGCTGTTCGCCCGGATCGGCAAGCCGCACTGCCCGCACTGCGGGCGCCCGATCGCCAAGCAGTCCCCGCAGGCCGTCGTCGACAAGGTGCTCGAACTCGCCGAGGGCACCCGGTTCCAGGTCCTCAGCCCGGTGGTGCGCGAGCGCAAGGGCGAGTTCGTCGACCTCTTCGCCGACCTCCAGGCCAAGGGCTACGCCCGCGCCCGGGTGGACGGCGAGACGGTCCAGCTCGCCGAGCCGCCCAAGCTCAAGAAGCAGGAGAAGCACACCGTCGAGGTGGTCATCGACCGCCTCACGGTCAAGGCGAGCGCCAAGCGCCGCCTGACCGACTCGGTGGAGACCGCCCTGCGGCTGGGCGGCGGCATGGTCGTGCTCGACTTCGTCGACCTCCCGGAGGACGACCCCGAGCGCGAGCGGATGTACTCCGAGCACCTCTACTGCCCGTACGACGACGTGTCGTTCGAGGAGCTGGAGCCGCGCTCGTTCTCCTTCAACTCGCCGTTCGGCGCCTGCCCGGACTGCTCCGGCCTCGGCAACCGGATGGAGGTGGACCCGGAGCTGGTGGTGCCCGACGAGGAGCGCTCGCTGGACGAGGGCGCCATCCACCCGTGGTCCGGCGGCCACACCAAGGAGTACTTCCAGCGGCTGATCGACGCGCTGGCCGGCGAGCTGGGCTTCCGCACCGACCTCCCCTGGGCGGGGCTGCCGGCCCGCGCCAAGAAGGCGCTGCTCTACGGCCACAAGCACCAGGTCGAGGTCCGCTACCGCAACCGCTACGGGCGCGACCGCTCCTACACCACCGGTTTCGAGGGCGCGGTGCCCTTCATCCAGCGCCGTCACCAGGAGGCCGAGAGCGACTCCAGCCGCGAGCGCTTCGAGGGCTACATGCGCGAGGTGCCCTGCCCGACCTGCCGCGGCACCCGGCTCAAGCCGGTCGTGCTGGCGGTCACCGTCGAGGACCGCTCGATCGCCGACGTCTCCTCGATGTCGATCAGCGACTGCTCGGACTTCCTCGGCGCGATGAAGCTCAACGCCCGGGACAAGCAGATCGCCGAGCGCGTCCTCAAGGAGGTCAACGAGCGACTGCGGTTCCTGGTCGACGTCGGCCTGGACTACCTCTCGCTGGACCGCGCGGCCGGCACGCTCTCCGGCGGCGAGGCCCAGCGCATCCGGCTCGCCACCCAGATCGGCTCCGGCCTGGTCGGCGTGCTCTACGTGCTGGACGAGCCGTCCATCGGCCTGCACCAGCGCGACAACCACCGGCTGATCGAGACCCTCGTCCGGCTGCGCGACATCGGCAACACGCTGATCGTCGTCGAGCACGACGAGGACACCATCAAGATGGCCGACTGGGTGGTCGACATCGGCCCCGGCGCCGGTGAGCACGGCGGCAGGGTCGTGCACTCCGGCTCGCTGAAGGAACTGCTCGCCAACGAGGAGTCGCTGACCGGTCAGTACCTGTCCGGCAAGCGCGCCATCCCGGTCCCGGAGACCCGCCGGACCTGGGACCGGAAGCGCCGGCTCACCGTGCACGGCGCCCGCGAGCACAACCTCAAGGACGTCACGGTCGGCTTCCCGCTGGGCACCTTCACCGCGATCACCGGCGTCTCCGGCTCGGGCAAGTCCACCCTGGTCAACGACATCCTCTACACCCACCTCGCGCGGGAGCTGAACGGCGCCCGCACCGTGCCCGGCCGGCACACCCGGATCACCGGCACCGAGCTGGTGGACAAGGTGGTGCACGTCGACCAGTCGCCGATCGGCCGCACCCCGCGCTCCAACCCGGCCACCTACACCGGCGTGTTCGACCACGTCCGGCGGCTCTTCGCGGAGACCCAGGAGGCCAAGGTCCGCGGCTACCTGCCCGGCCGGTTCTCGTTCAACGTCAAGGGCGGCCGCTGCGAGAACTGCTCCGGCGACGGCACCATCAAGATCGAGATGAACTTCCTGCCCGACGTCTACGTGCCGTGCGAGGTCTGCCACGGCGCCCGGTACAACCGGGAGACGCTGGAGGTCCACTACAAGGGCAGGTCCATCGCCGAGGTGCTGGACATGCCGATCGAGGAGGCCCTCGGCTTCTTCGAGGCCGTCCCGGCGATCGCCCGGCACCTGCGGACGCTCAACGACGTCGGCCTCGGCTACGTCCGGCTGGGCCAGTCCGCGCCGACCCTGTCCGGCGGCGAGGCGCAGCGCGTCAAGCTCGCCTCCGAGCTGCAGAAGCGCTCCACCGGCCGCACCGTCTACGTGCTGGACGAGCCCACCACCGGTCTGCACTTCGAGGACATCAGCAAGCTGATCAAGGTGCTCTCCGGCCTCGTGGACAAGGGCAACACGGTGATCGTCATCGAGCACAACCTCGATGTCATCAAGACCGCCGACTGGATCGTCGACATGGGCCCCGAGGGCGGCTCCGGCGGCGGCACCGTGGTCGCCGAGGGCACCCCCGAGGAGATCGCCGCCGTCGCCCAGAGCCACACCGGCAAGTTCCTGCGCGACATCCTGCCGGACGCCCCCGGCGACGCGGCCCCGGCCAGGGCCAAGGCGCCGGCCAAGTCGGCGGCGAAGACCGCGAAGACCGCGGCCAAGACGGCGGCCAAGACCGCCGCGAAGGCCCCGCGCAAGCGCACCACGGCGGCGCGCCCGTAGCGCCCGGCCCGGCTCGCCCGCACCCGCCCGCCCCCCGTCGTCCCGGGGGGCGGGCGGGTCGGCGGAGCATAGACTTCCGGGCGGCCCGCAGCCGCGCCGCCGCCGTCGAACCAGGAGCCCACGCCATGTCCGAGGCCCCCGAGAGCCCCGCTCCCACCCGCCGCACCCTGCTCTGCGGAGCCGCGGCCGTCCTCGCCGCCGGCGGCACCCTCGCCGTGTCCGGCTGCTCCTCCTCGTCGGACTCCGGCTCCGCGGCCGGGACCCCGGTCGACGTCGGCCCCGCCTCCGCCGTCCCGGTCGGCGGCGGCACCGTCTACCGCGAGAAGAAGATCGTCGTCACCCAGCCCACCGAGGGCCAGTACCGGGCGTTCAGCGCCAAGTGCACCCACGCCGGCTGCATCGTCGACCAGGTCAGGAACCAGAAGATCCAATGCCCCTGTCACGGCAGCCTGTTCGGCATCACCGACGGCGCCGTGCTGGACGGCCCGGCCCCCACCCCGCTGCCCGAGTACACCGTGGCGGTCGAGGGCGGCAACCTCAAGGTGACCCCGCGCTGAAGCAGTTGACGAGGGAGCCGGGCTCCCGATGATCTCCCGCACGCACCCCCGCCCCGAGTCGGTACGGTGGACCCATGGCTGACCCGTCCACCTACCGCCCGGCGCCGGGCGCGATCCCGACCTCGCCCGGCGTCTACAAGTTCCGCGACGCCCACGGGCGGGTCATCTACGTCGGCAAGGCCAAGAGCCTGCGGCCCCGGCTGTCCTCCTACTTCCAGGACCTCGCCGGGCTGCACCCGCGCACCGCGACCATGGTCACCACCGCCGCCTCGGTGGAGTGGACCGTGGTCTCCACCGAGGTCGAGGCGCTCCAGCTGGAGTACTCCTGGATCAAGGAGTTCGACCCCCGCTTCAACGTCAAGTACCGGGACGACAAGAGCTATCCGGAACTCGCGGTCACCCTCGACGAGGAGTACCCCCGGGTCCAGGTGATGCGCGGCGCGCACAAGAAGGGCGTCCGCTACTTCGGCCCCTACGGCCACGCCTGGGCGATCCGCGAGACCGTCGACCTGCTGCTGCGCGTCTTCCCGGTCCGCACCTGCTCCAACGGCGTCTTCAGGCGCGCCCGCCAGATCGGCCGTCCCTGCCTGCTCGGCTACATCGGCAAGTGTGCCGCGCCCTGCGTCGGCCGGGTCTCCCCCGAGGAGCACCGCGCCCTCGCCGAGGACTTCTGCGACTTCATGGCCGGCCGCACCGGCAACTACCTGCGCCGGCTGGAGACCGCGATGCAGGAGGCCGCCGCCGACATGGAGTACGAGAAGGCCGCCCGGCTGCGCGACGACATCGGTGCCCTCAAGCGGGCGATGGAGAAGAACGCCATCGTCCTCGCCGACGCCACCGACGCCGACCTGCTGGCCGTCGCCGAGGACGAACTGGAGGCCGCCGTCCAGATCTTCCACGTCCGCGGCGGCCGGGTGCGCGGCCAGCGCGGCTGGGTCACCGACAAGGTCGAGGACGTCGACACCGCGGGCCTGGTCGAGCACGCCCTCCAGCAGCTCTACGGCGCCGCGGCCGGCGACGACCGCGACGAGTCCGTGCCGCGCGAGGTGCTCGTGCCCGCGCTGCCCGATCCGGCCGAGCCGGTCCGCGAGTGGCTGAGCGGCCTGCGCGGTGCCCAGGTCGACCTGCGCATCCCGCAGCGCGGCGACAAGAAGGACCTCATGGCCACCGTGCAGCGCAACGCCCAGCAGGCGCTCGCGCTGCACAAGACCAAGCGCGCCTCCGACCTCACCACCCGCAGCCGCGCCCTCCAGGAGATCGCCGACGCGCTGGAGCTGGACAGCGTCCCGCTGCGCATCGAGTGCTTCGACATCTCCCACCTCCAGGGCGAGGACGTGGTGGCCTCGATGGTCGTCTTCGAGGACGGCCTGGCGCGCAAGAGCGAGTACCGCCGCTTCCAGATCAAGGGCTTCGAGGGCCAGGACGACGTCCGCTCGATGCACGAGGTGATCGGCCGCCGCTTCCGCCGCTACCTCCGGGAGCGCGAGCAGACCGGCGAGTGGGCCGTCCCCGAGACCGGCCCGGACGACGGGGCCGCGGGGGAGGAGGGCCCGCGCACCGAGGAAGGCCGTCCCAAGCGCTTCGCCTACCCGCCGCAGCTGCTCGTCGTCGACGGCGGACAGCCCCAGGTCGCCGCCGCCCGGCGGGCCCTGGACGAACTCGGCATCGACGACGTCGCCCTGTGCGGCCTCGCCAAGCGACTGGAGGAGGTCTGGCTGCCCGGCGAGGACGACCCGGTCGTCCTCCCGCGCACCAGCGAGGGCCTCTACCTGCTGCAGCGGGTCCGCGACGAGGCCCACCGCTTCGCCATCACCTACCAGCGCGGCAAGCGTTCCAAGCGACTCACCGCCGGAGAACTGGACTCCGTCCCCGGCCTCGGCGAGACTCGCCGTCAGGCGCTGCTCAAGCACTTCGGCTCGCTGAAGAAGCTCCGGGCGGCCACCGTCGACGAACTCTGCACGGTCCCCGGCATCGGCCGGCGGACGGCGGAGACCGTTGCGGCGGCGTTGTCGTCCCGTACACCTGCCGCACCAGCCGTGAACACCGCCACGGGCGAGATCATCGAGGACGGCGCCGCCGAGCCGGCGCCCGCGGCGCCCGAGACCGCACCCATCCAGGAGACGCCATGACGGCCGACGCCGCCCGTCAGCCGGCGCGCCCCGGCCCCACTCGTCCGAGTGGGCCGGGGAAGCGTGCCCGTGCGCCGCGCGTTCTCCACAGCAGAACCACCGAGAGCGGGGAACCGAAGTGACCGTGTCCGATTACGGGGGGACCGTCCGGCCCGAGGCCGGCGGGGAGAACACCCCGGAGCTGGTGATCATCTCCGGCATGTCCGGAGCGGGCCGCTCCACCGCCGCCAAGTGTCTGGAGGACCTGGGCTGGTTCGTCGTCGACAACCTGCCGCCGGCCCTCATCCCGACCATGGTCGACCTCGGGGCCCGCTCCCAGGGCAACGTCGCCCGGATCGGCGCCGTCGTGGACGTCCGCGGCCGGCAGTTCTTCGACGACCTGCTGACCTCGCTGGACGAGCTGGAGAAGCGCGGCGTGCGGCTGCGCGTCGTCTTCCTCGACTCCTCCGACGACGCGCTGGTGCGCCGCTTCGAGAGCGTGCGCCGCCCGCACCCGCTCCAGGCCGACGGCCGGATCGTCGACGGCATCGCCCAGGAGCGAGACCTGCTGCGCGAGCTGCGCGGCGAGGCCGACCTGGTGATCGACACCTCCAACCTCAACGTCCACCAGCTGCGGGCCAAGCTCGACGCCCAGTTCGCCGACCACGACGAGCCCGAGCTGCGCGCCACCGTGATGTCCTTCGGCTTCAAGTACGGCCTGCCGGTCGACGCCGACCTCGTGGTGGACTGCCGCTTCCTGCCCAACCCGCACTGGGTGCCCGAGCTGCGGGCCCGCACCGGCACCGACGCGGACGTCGCCGACTACGTCTTCCAGCAGCCCGGGGCCAACGAGTTCCTCAACGGTTACGCGGAGTTGCTGCGGATCATCACCGAGGGGTACCGCCGGGAGGGGAAGCGTTACATGACCCTTGCCGTAGGCTGCACCGGTGGCAAGCACCGCAGCGTCGCGATGTCCGAGCGCCTGACGAAGCGTCTCATCGCCGACGGCGTGGAAACGGTGCTCGTCCACCGTGACATGGGACGGGAGTAGCCGCCGCACCCTGCCGGCCCGCCGGCGGAGGCCGGCGGCGGGCAAGAGGAACGCGAGGTAGGTGTGACGGGATACGTGCCCGGGCGGCAGTTCCAGGACAAGACCGCCGACCGGAGTGGGGCCCCGGCCCGGTCCACCGCGACCGGCCGGCCCCGCACCGGGGCGGCCCGCACCGGCCCGGCCCGTCCCCACCCGGCACCGAGGCCCCACCAGGCCTCCCGAGCCAGCCAGGCGCCCCGGATCACCGCCCTGGGCGGCGGCCAGGGCCTGTCCGCCTCGCTCTCCGCGCTGCGCCGGCTCACCAGCGACCTCACCGCCGTGGTCACCGTGGCCGACGACGGCGGCTCCAGCGGCCGGCTCCGCGAGGAGCTCGGGGTGCTGCCGCCCGGCGACCTCCGCAAGGCGCTCGCCGCGCTCTGCGGCGACGACGACTGGGGCCGCACCTGGTCCGAGGTGATCCAGCAGCGCTTCACCGGCAGCGGCGAGCTGGGCGGCCACGCGGTCGGCAACCTGCTGATCGTCGCACTCTGGGAGAAGCTCGGCGACCCGGTCGCCGCCCTGGACTGGGTCGGCCGGCTGCTCAACGTGCAGGGCCGGGTGCTGCCGATGTCGGCGGTCCCGCTGGACATCGAGGCGATGGTCCGCGGCCACGACCCGGCCTTCCCGGCCGAGGTGGCCGCGGTCCGGGGCCAGGCCAGCGTGGCGGTCACCCCCGGCACCGTGCAGTCCGTCCGGCTCCTGCCGGACGAGCCGCCCGCCGTGCCGGAGGCGGTCACCGCCGTCCGGGAGGCGGACTGGGTGGTGCTCGGCCCCGGTTCCTGGTTCACCAGCGTCCTTCCGCACCTGCTGGTCCCCGAGCTGGTCAAGGCCCTGGTGGAGACCCGCGCCCGGCGTCTGCTCACCCTGAACCTGGCCCCGCAGCCCGGCGAGACCGAGGGCTTCACCCCGCAACGTCACCTGGACGTCATCGCCGACCACGCTCCCGGGCTCGCCGTTGATGCGATCCTGGTGGACGAGCGCGCCGTCACCGGCGGCGCCTTCGGCCAGGCGGACCTGGACGGCCTGGAGAAGGCCGCCGAGCGGATGGGGGCAGCCCTGGTGCTCGGCCGGGTCGCCCGCACCGACGGCACGCCGCGACACGACCCGGAGCTCTTGGCGGCGGCGTACGACCGGATTTTCCGGACACATGGAAGGATCGGGCCATGGCGATGACTCCAGCGGTGAAGGACGAAATCAGCCGGCTCCCGGTCACCCGGGCCTGCTGCCGCAAGGCGGAGGTGTCGGCGATCCTGCGTTTCGCGGGCGGCCTGCACATCGTGAGCGGCCGGATCGTGATCGAGGCGGAGCTCGACACCGGAGCCGCCGCCCGGCGTCTGCGCAAGGACCTGCTGGAGATCTTCGGACACTCCTCGGACCTGGTCGTGATGGCCCCCGGCGGCCTGCGGCGCGGCAGCCGGTACGTGGTCCGGGTGGTCAAGGACGGCGAGCTGCTCGCGCGCCAGACCGGCCTCGTGGACGGCCGCGGCCGCCCGATCCGGGGCCTGCCCCCGGCGGTGGTCTCCGGGGCCACCTGTGACGCCGAGGCGGCCTGGCGCGGGGCCTTCCTGGCGCACGGCTCGCTCACCGAGCCCGGCCGCTCGTCCTCGCTGGAGATCACCTGCCCCGGCTCGGAGGCGGCCCTCGCCCTGGTCGGCGCCGCCCGCCGGCTGGGCATCCCGGCCAAGGCCCGCGAGGTGCGCGGGGTGGACCGGGTGGTGATCCGGGACGGCGACGCGATCGGCGCGCTGCTGACCAGGCTCGGCGCGCACGAGTCGGTGCTGGCCTGGGAGGAGCGCCGGATGCGGCGCGAGGTCCGGGCCACCGCGAACCGGCTGGCCAACTTCGACGACGCCAACCTGCGCCGCTCGGCCCGGGCCGCGGTGGCGGCCGGCGCCCGGGTCCAGCGCGCGCTGGAGATCCTCGGCGAGGAGGTGCCCGAGCACCTGGCGGCCGCCGGCCAGCTGCGGATGCAGCACAAGCAGGCCTCGCTGGAGGAGCTGGGTGCGCTCGCCGACCCGCCGCTGACCAAGGACGCGGTGGCCGGGCGGATCCGCCGGCTGCTGGCGATGGCCGACAAGCGCGCCTCGGAGCTGGGCCTGCCGAGCACCGAGGCCAACCTCACCGACGAGATGGCGCTCAGCTGACGCCGGGCCGCCCGCGCCCCGGCCGCGCCGTCCGGTCCGTCCGCTTCCTCCCGTTCCTCCGGTCCTTCCGGCGACGGGGGCTTGACGGCCGCGCCCGGTGCTGATCTCTCCGCCGGTGCCCGCTTCCGCGGGCCCCCCCCCGGGGGGGTGTAAAAAAAACACCTCCCCCCCGACCAAAA